>NZ_JBDFPL010000029.1:0-3618 GCF_039672565.1 Pseudomonas sp. Ps21-P2 | reverse complement strand
CAGTGGGTCGCCAATTCCTTTGCGCACAGTGTGCAGGAAAAAAACAACGGCGACCGCGCCTATTTTGCCTACCACCGCGACCATACCGATGAATCCATTCACGTTGGCTCAATTGTAAAAAGCCGCAATACGGGAGATATGGTTATCCCGATCAGTCGGCGTATCAATACTCCTGATGGGGAGTTTGCAGGTGTCGCCTTGGCGACGGTCCCGGTCGCATGTTTTCAAGCGTTCTTCGAGCGAATGGATGTAGACGACAAAGGCGTTATCTTTCTCGCATTGAACAATGGTGATCTGCTGGCTCGCCGGCCAACATTGACTGCACTGATGACGACCAATGTGGCCAGGGGGGATATATTTACCCGCTATCTGCCATACAGCGACAATGGCACTGCCGTAATCAAGTCTGTGGTGGATGGCGTGGAAAGGATATATGCCTATCGACGGGTGTCCGGCCTACCCATCGTTGCAGCTGCAGGTGTGTCGTACCAACATGTCTTCGCGCCCTGGTGGGCTTATGCGTACAGATCCATGGCTTTGATCGGCATGATCACGTTGGCTCTGTGCTTGCTGGGCATTCTGTTATACCGGCAGATCCAGCAGCTAATCACCGCGGAGGGTGAGCTGAACGTCGCCAGAAATGAAATGGAGATTATCGCTCAGACTGATAGCCTGACACATCTGGCCAACAGACGGCGTTTCGATGCTACCTTGCAGCAGGAGTGGGGGCGGGCCAGGCGAAATAACTCAACCATAGCGCTTATCCTGTTGGACATTGACTGGTTCAAACAATACAACGACCACTATGGCCATCTGCAGGGTGACGACTGCCTGAGGCAGGTGGCAGAAATCATCGGGACCTGCGTCAATCGTCCGGGCGATCTTGCCGCACGGTATGGTGGGGAGGAATTTGTGGTCCTGCTGCCTGAGACGAATCTGGCCGGCGCTTTTAGCGTCGCCGAAAATGTCAGGTTGTCCATCGCCAATGCACTCATTGATCACGCCGGCAGCTCGCTGGGCATCTTAACGATCAGTTGCGGCGTGGTGGCGATCAATTCACCTGCAAAGGATTCCTATACAGCCGCCCTGGCAGAAGCAGATCGACTTCTCTATCTCGCTAAAAGCAAAGGTCGCAATGCTGTAGAGGGTCAGTCAATGCCTGATACTTACCGGCTGCATCAGACAAACGTTATCGACCTGTCTCGATAGCCGAGCATCAGGGCATACTTGAGAAGAAGATCAACCACAACTGCGGCAGCTGAATTGAACGAGGATCGCTCATTCAGTCGTCGGTCCTGTCTCGAAAAGCCGCACCTGGCGAATTGGGGTCAAAGGAAAATCAACTTGAAGCGGAGCCCTTGATGCGGCAACGATTCACGCTGCGAAAGCAACGTGAGCGTTCGTTTCGGACATCATAGACCAACTGCATGGCCTGCTCGTCAGTCACAACACCTGTTCTTCGAGCTTGCTCAATCCTGATGAGTAATGCATCACATTCATCTTCAAGGCTGGCCCAGTGAGCCAGGTGCAGAGTACGAATGGATTGTTTGAGAGCATCGAGCATAGGATCACCTGGATATCGCGCATAACCGAGTGGTAAATGCGAATTGCTGGGCAAGCCTGATTTTAAATCCATCACTATCTGGCTTGGCCCGAGAACTGCTCAACGGCTGCTACCACACTGTTGGCACTCTGCTGAATGTCCTTGATCACCTCGTCCGCCTCGCTTGCCAACTCCAGCGCCGTACCGGCCTGCTGCTTACTTTTTCCGATCATGTCCACCGCAGTGGAAGCGAGGATCTGATTCTTTTTCACGACCTCAACAATCTCTGCCGTTGCCTGAGTGGTTCAAAGGGCCAGTTGCCTGACCTCGTCAGCGACTACAGCAAATCCCCGGCCCTGCTCTCCGGCGCGTGCTGCTTCGATTGCTGCGTTCAAGGCCAACAGGTTGGTCTGGTCCGCGATGCTGCCAATGGTTTTGACAATGGTGCCGATTTCCTGGCTCTGGGCATCCAGAGCCTCAATGCCATGCGCCGCATCTTCCATCAACGCCGAAAGCGTGTTGAGGGTTGTAACGGTATTCTGGATAACTCCGCGGCCTTGCTGTGCACTGGCGTCTGTTTGAACAGACGTATCGTGGGCCATGCCGGCCGCCTCTGATATGGCGCGCTCACGGTTGACCTGGTCAGTGATTACGGTAGCGAGTTTGGCTATCTTGTACAGCTTGCCGTTGGCATCTACGATCGGATTGTAGGAAGCCTCGAGCCAGACCTCCCGGTTAGATTTATCCAATCGGCAAAACCTCCCGGCGACGTACGAGCCCTGTCGCAGGGTCTGCCAAAACTGCTCATATTCTGTTGAACCGACATCAGATGGCAGGCAAAAGATCCGGTGATGCTGGCCTTGGATTTGGGGCAATGAATAGCCCATGGCGTGCAGAAAATTCTGATTGGCCGTCAGGACTACCCCATCCAGAGAAAACTCGATGACGGCAGTGGAGCGCATCAGGGCCCCCACCAACGCTTCATTCTCCCTTGAGGCCTCAATGGTCCTGGTCAGCACGCTGCAATACAAAACGATGCGTTCGACCCGTCCGCTCTCACCGGCGAAAGGTATAACCATTGCCCGCAGCCAGACATGACGACCCTCACGACTGCACAGGCGCAAGGTACCGCTGTAATGCTTGCCCTTGGTAATTGCCTCCAAAGCGCGGCGCTGATGGACATCACCGTGCAGCTCAGCGGGGCTGAATTCCCGCAGGGTCCGACCGGACAATTCAGCTTGAGTGAATCCCAGCTCTTTTTCGAACAGAGCATTTACCTCCAGGATTACGCCTGCCGCATCCAGCGTCACCGCCACGGTTTCGAGATCCAGTGTCGCCTTGACCTGCTCCAGAGCTCCCAGCCGTTTTTCCAACTGCTGGATTCTGTTTTTCAACCGGTTATTGAACATGACAGTCACTCGCATTGATGAAAATACTATCGACGGGACGAATGAAACCTTGAGTATTCCCCTCAATGGCAGCATGCATGGCAGTTTCAGCAACAAGCGCTGACGGCGTGGGTTGTAGCGACCAAGCGACCATGCAATGTCCGGCAACGCTTTTACCGGCATGGCTGCGTTTCGGTAACACGCCGTGCAGTTGTTTTAAACAGGACAATCAAGTTTTTACTTGAGCAAAAACATGGCTAGCGAACCCTAAAAATCATGTTGCATTCAACCTGGATTCGTCTTCACTGAACACGTTGGTTCAGAGGCCGGCCACCTCTGAATCAGCGGGATAGCCCGGTGCTTGCAAGACAGCTATAACCAATCTCATCGACTTGGTATTGGCCTAATCTGTACCACTTTCAAGCTCGCTTGCAGGTAATGCACATGCCCTCAGATTCTTGCCCCGGCGTGGATGAAAAGACAGCTCTCGATAATTTCGTAAGCGCTGCTTCCTGCCTAGAAGCTTGTTCAGGCGCCGTTTTGGTTTTGCACGAAGGCGTGCACTGGCGCATCGCATCCACCTACGGATCCGCGCCAGACTTTAAGATCGAAAAAGCTATCGATGCCTGGCTGAAATTCGTGTTGTCTTACGACGACGTAGTCGATCTCAATGAAATTATGGTCGGC
>NZ_JBDFPL010000028.1:0-3619 GCF_039672565.1 Pseudomonas sp. Ps21-P2 | reverse complement strand
GCCGACCATAATTTCATTGAGATCGACTACGTCGTCGTAAGACAACACGAATTTCAGCCAGGCATCGATAGCTTTTTCGATCTTAAAGTCTGGCGCGGATCCGTAGGTGGATGCGATGCGCCAGTGCCCGCCTTCGTGCAGAACCAAAACGGCGCCAGAACAGGCTTCTAGGCAGGAAGCAGTGCTTACGAAATTATCGAGAGCTGTCTTTTCATCCACGCCGGGGCAAGAATCTGAGGGCATGTGCAGTACCTGCAAGCGAGCTTGAAAGTGGTACAGATAAGGCCAATACCAAGTCGATGAGATTGGTTATAGCTGTCTTGCAGGCACTACGCTATCCCGCTGATTCAGAGGTGGCCGGCCTCTGAACCAACGTGTTCAGTGAAGACGAATCCAGTTTGAATGCAACATGATTTTTAGGGTTCGCTAGCCATGGTTTTGCTCAAGCAAGAACTTGATTGTCCTGTTCAAAACAACTGCACGGCTTGTCACCGAAACGTAGCCGTGCCGGTAAAAGCGTTGGCCGGACATTGCATGGGCGTTTGGTCCCTACAACCCACGCCGTCAGAGCTTGTTGCTGAAATTGCAATGCATGCTGCTATTGAGGGGAATACTCAAGGTTTCATTCGTCCCGTCGATAGTATTTTCATGTCCATGCGAGTGACCGTCATGTTCAATAACCGGTTGAAAAACAGAATCCAGCAGCTGGAAAAACGGCTGGGAGCTCTGGAGCAGGTCAAGGCGACACTGGATCTCGAAACCGTGGCGGTCACGCTGGATGCGGCAGGCGTAATCCTGGAGGTAAATGCCCTGTTCGAAAAAGAGCTGGGATTCACTCACGCTGAATTGTCCGGTCGGACCCTGCGGGAGTTCAGCCCCGCTGAGCTGCACGGTGATGTCCATCAGCGCCGCGCGTTGGAGGCAATTGCCAAGGGCAAGCATTACAGTGGTACCTTGCGCCTGTGCAGCCGTGAAGGTCGTCATGTCTGGCTGCGGGCAATGGTTATACCTTTCGCCGGTGAGAGCGGACGGGTCGAACGCATCGTTTTGTATTGCAGCGTGCTGACAAGGACCATTGAGGCTTCAAGGGAGAATGAAGCATTGGTGGGGGCCCTGATGCGCTCCACTGCCGTCATCGAGTTTTCTCTGGATGGGGTAGTCCTGACGGCCAATCAGAATTTTCTGCACGCCATGGGCTATTCATTGCCCCAAATCCAGGGCCAGCATCACAGGATGTTTTGCCTGCCATCCGATGTCGGTTCAACAGAATATGAGCAGTTTTGGCAGACCCTGCGCCAGGGCTCGTACGTCGCCGGGAGGTTTTGCCGATTGGATAAATCTAACAGGGAGGTCTGGCTGGAGGCTTCCTACAATCCGATCGTAGATGCCAACGGCAAGCTGTACAAGATAGCCAAACTCGCTACCGTAATCACCGACCAGGTCAACCGTGAGCGCGCCATATCGGAAGCAGCTGGCATGGCTCACGATACGTCTGTTCAAACAGACGCCAGTGCACAGCAAGGCCGCGGAGTTATCCAGAATACCGTTACAACCCTCAACACGCTTTCGGCGTTGATGGAAGATGCGGCGCATGGCATTGAGGCGCTGGATGCACAGAGCCAGGAAATCGGCACCATTGTCAAAACCATTGGCAGCATCGCGGACCAGACCAACCTGTTGGCCTTGAACGCAGCAATCGAAGCAGCACGCGCCGGAGAGCAGGGCCGGGGATTTGCTGTAGTCGCTGACGAGGTCAGGCAACTGGCCCTTCGAACCACTCAGGCAACGGCAGAGATTGTTGAGGTCGTGAAAAAGAATCAGATCCTCGCTTCCACTGCAGTGGACATGATCGGAAAAAGTAAGCAACAGGCCGGTGCGGCGCTGGAGTTGGCAAGCGAGGCGGACGAGGTGATCAAAGACATTCAGCAGAGTGCCAACAGTGTGGTGGCAGCCGTTGAGCAGTTCTCGGGCCAAGCCAGATAGTGATGGTTTTAAAATCAGGCTTGCCCAGCAATTCGCATTTACCACTCGGTTAGGCGCGATATCCAGGTGATCCTATGCTCGATGCTCTCAAACAATCCATTCGTACTCTGCACCTGGCTCACTGGGCCAGCCTTGAAGATGAATGTGATGCATTACTCATCAGGATTGAGCAAGCACGAAGAACAGGTGTTGTGACTGACGAGCAGGCCATGCAGCTGGTCTATGATGTCCGAAATGAACGTTCACGGTGCTTTCGCAGCGTGAACCGTTGCCGCATCAAGGGCTCCGCTTCAAGATGATTTTCCTTTGACCCCAGTTCATCAGATGCGGCTTTTCGAGACGGGACCGACCGAATGAGCGATCCTCGTTCAGTTCAGCTTGCCGCAGTTGTGGTTGATCTTCTTCTCAGGTATGCCCTGATGCTGGGCTATCGAGACAGGTCGATAACGTTTGTCTGATGCAGCCGGTAAGTATCAGGCATTGACTGACCCTCTACAGTATTGCGACCTTTGCTTTTAGCGAGATAGAGAAGTCGATCTGCTTCTGCCAGGGCGGCTGTATAGGAATCCTTTGCAGGTGAATTGATCGCCACCACGCCGCAACTGATCGTCAGGATGCCCAGCGAGCTGCCGGCGTGATCAATGAGTGCACTGGCGATGGACAACCTGACATTTTCGGCGACGCTCAAAGCGCCGGCCAGATTCGTCTCAGGCAGCAGGACCACAAATTCCTCCCCACCATACCGTGCGGCAAGATCACCCGGCCGATTGACGCAGGTCCCGATGATTCCTGCCACCTGCCTCAGGCAGTCGTCACCCTGCAGATGGCCATAGTGATCGTTGTATTGTTTGAACCAGTCAATGTCCAACAGGATAAGCGCTATGGTTGAGTTATTTCGCCTGGCCCGCCCCCACTCCTGCTGCAAGGTAGCATCGAAACGCCGTCTGTTGGCCAGATGCGTCAAGCTATCAGTTTGAGCGATGATCTCCAGTTCATTTCTGGCGACGTTCAGATCACCCTCCGCGGTGATTAGCTGCTGGATCTGCCGGTATAGCAGAATGCCCAGCAAGCACAGAGCCAACGTGATCATGCCGATCAAAGCCATGGATCTGTATGCATAAGCCCACCAGGGCGCGAAAACATATTGGTACGACACACCTGCAGCTGCAACGATGGGCAGGCCGGACACCCGTCGATAGGCATATATCCTTTCCACGCCATCCACCACAGACTTGATCACTGCAGTGCCATTGTCGCTGTATGGCAGATAGAGGGTGAATAAATCACCTCTAGCCACATTTGTGGTCATCAGTGCAGTCAATGTTGGCCGGCGAGCCAGCAGATCACCATTGTTCAGGGCAAGAAAGATAACGCCTTTGTCGTCTACATCCATTCGCTCGAAGAACGCTTGAAAATATGCGACCGGGACCGTCGCCAAGGCGACACCTGCAAACTCTCCATCAGGAGTATTGATACGCCGACTGATCGGGATAACCATATCTCCCGTACTGCGGCTTTTTACAATTGAGCCAACGTGAATGGATTCATCGGTATGGTCGCGGTGGTAGGCAAAATAGGCGCGGTCGCCGTTGTTTTTTTCCTGCACACTGTGCGCAAAGGAATTGGCGACCCACTG
>NZ_JBDFPL010000027.1:0-3809 GCF_039672565.1 Pseudomonas sp. Ps21-P2 | reverse complement strand
CTGGAGTACATTCAGCCCTGCTGCGCTGTCACCTGCCTCGATAGCCATGTATCCGAGGTCTTCCAGGATGTCCATGACCAGCATGCGCACCGTTGGCTCATCGTCTACCACCAGCACAGTTTTGCTGTGGTCACTGGGTGTTATGGCGGCACGCTCTGGTTGTTCCACTTCACTTTCCGCTTCTGCATAGTGACGAGGAAGGTACAGGCAGACCGTTGTACCCAGTCCCACTTCGGAATGAATTTTGACCTGTCCTCCCGACTGCTGGGCGAATCCGTAGATCATGGACAGTCCCAGGCCGGTCCCTTTACCAATAGGTTTTGTCGTGAAAAAGGGTTCGAATGCTCGCGCGACCACCTCCGGTGGCATTCCGGATCCGGTGTCCGTTACGCTGAGGGCCAGGTATTGGCCTTCTGGAATTTGATACTGCTTTGCGGTCTTCTCATCGAGGCACCTATTGGCTGTCTCGACGACGATACGGCCGCCTGCAGGCATTGCATCTCGAGCATTGATGCACAGATTCAGCAACGCGTTCTCAAGCTGCGGGACGTCCACTAACGCGACCCACAACCCAGGCATACCTACCACTTCAAATTGAATGCTGGGGCCGACGGTTCGCTGAATCATGTCCTGCAGCTCAACTACCAGCCGATTGATGTCGGTCGGTCGTGGGTCAAGGGTCTGGCGACGCGCAAAAGCCAGTAACCGATGGGTCAAGGCAGAAGCACGCTTTGCGGCCCCCTGTGCTGCGCCTATATAGCGTTCCGCGTCATTGATACGACCTTGCATCATTCGAACCTGCATCAATTCGAGTGACCCAGAAATGCCGGCCAGCAGGTTGTTGAAGTCGTGCGCAAGGCCTCCGGTCAATTGGCCAACCGCCTCCATTTTCTGGGACTGCCGAAGTCTCTCCTGCGCATCCTGCAACTCAGCAGAGCGCTCGGCGACACGTTTCTCCAGATTCTCGTTGAGTGCCTGTAAATCAGCAATGGCGCGGTCGCGTTCTGCTTCAACACTACGGCGACCCTCTACATCCAGCAACACGCCAGGAAAGCCCACCGGTATGCCATCCGCATCGCAATCGACCCGACCGTTTGCTTCCAACCAATAGTAATTGCCGTCTGCTCGCCTGACTCGGTACTGATGAGCGTATCTGCCGCCGCGAGCAATGGCCTGATCAATCGCTTCGATCAGCCCGGGGCGATCATCGGGATGAACCTTCTCTAAGATCTGAGCCAGTGGGATTCCTTCCTTGCCCAAAGCAGCGTCCAAGCCAAACGCCACGGCGAATGCCTCGTCCACCGTAAAACGATCCAGTTTCAGGTCCCATATCCAGCAACCAATGATGGCTCCAGCTGCTAGCGCAAGCTGCACACGTTGCACGTTTTCTTTGGTCAGCGCTTCACTGACCCGCAGCCGTTCTTCGGCGGCCCTTTGCTTGGTGATGTCAATCACAAATCCGGGAAAGCTGGTCCGTACGCCGTGTTCATCGGAGCCGACGCTGCCATGGGCGTCAAGCCAGTAATACCGACCATCAGCGCGCTTGACTCGGTATTGATGTCTATAGGCGCCACCGCGTATCACGGCCTCTGCGATCGCAGTGTCTAATCCTGGTCGGTCCTCTGGGTGAACGTTCTCAAGAACCTCGTTGATGGTCACTTCCTTGTAAACAAGGCTTTCATCAAGCCCAAACGCCTCGGTAAAACCAATATCCACGGAGAAACTGTCCCGGATTAGGTGCCAAGCCCAAGTGCCTACGATTCCGCCTGCCTTGAGCGCAAGGTGTACATGATCGATGCCTCTATTCGCCAAGAGCTCGTATGAGCGTAGACAACGTGTCTCAGCCAGCTGTGATCGCAGACTCTCAACCTCAGAGCGAAGGGTCTCGATTTCCGACGGTTTGTCGGTCATTTCGACTCACCATAGTGGGCCAAATGGTAGGTACTGGAGAGACAGGCACGTCTCTGGAGCGCGAAAACAGTGGTTTTTCTGTTAGCCATGGATGTCACGCGACTGAGGACCAAGAGTGGTTTTTCAGCATGCTACACCAATGGCTTGCGCATCAAATGCTATACGCGTGGGAACCTACAAAGGCTTTTTGGAGTGCCTGCGGTGTGCAGCAGGCTGGCACCTTAAAAAAACCCTTGCCACCTAGCCAATAGGTGCAAAGCGATTTCAATAGCCTCCCTGCTTTTTCTGAATGAATATCTTACGTGGCATGTCTCATGCGCTGACGGCTCCATTCCGGCGCCGGCATTGTCAGGACTCCCCACATGACTTCACCTCTTAACGTCGTAGCGATCATGAAAGCCAAGCCAGGCATGGAAGCGCAATTGAAAAACCTGCTGCAATCAGCCCTGCCGCAATTCCAGCAGGAGCCTGGGTGCCAGGCCTATGCGCTGTTGACGGATATTGAAGACCCCACCCGCTTTGTTTCCTACGAAAGCTGGGACAGTGAAGCGGCACTGCAAGCGCACATGATGGCTCCGACCCTGACAAACGCTATGCCGGTTCTGGAAAATATCCTAGCCGAGCCCATGCAGCAGATTCGCCTTAATCAATTGCCGGGTAGCACCGTCTAGGTCGTGGTATGCCATGCACGCGGGATTGACATCTGATTAAAGAGAATGAGTCATGAAACATATTTTCTTCACTTCGTTGTTTGCTTTTAGCCTGACCGCTGCAGCTGCACAGCAAAGCCTCAATCTTCCAAGCTGTGACATCCAAAACCAACAAGAAATAGCCGGCGAGACCGGAGCGCAGATCAGCGATCCAGGACAAGCACATATGTCAGTAAGAGCCAATGTTCTAAGTGCCGATATCAGTACCTCAAGAAAAGTCCGTCGTATTACCGAGGTTGAAGCACAGCGTATGGTGAAGCGTGTAGAGAACGTCCGGAATGAAACTAATCGGTTCGTCGAGCAGCAGGGTTTCTTGAGCGCGGCAGAGAAAGCTAGTTTTGACCGTGAGTTCGATGCCATTGCGACGCAGCTGTGTAGGTAAGAAAAACTGAACAACGCTCAATCCGGCACGAGTGGGGCTGTGGCCGTAGAAGAATACCGTGATCGTACCCCTAATCGAGCAGGAAAAGCGGCTATTTCGCCTGAGGGCTTGATGGCTGATGGTAACCACGGCGACAAGTCACCCGTTCCACCACCAGCTACACAAATAACCAAAATGTCGCTTCATCCACAAGCCCGCCCCGTGCGGGCTTTGTCAGTAGCAACAGGGCATTATCGGACCTCAGATCGTGCAGGAAAATCAGCCGTGACCAATCTTAGTGAAACGCTTCGTGCAACTGCCAGAAAATGGCGAAATGCTAACCAGGATCACCGTGGCGGCGTCGTGCTGATCTGGCAAGGCGCGGTCTACGGCTGGAAGGACTCCTTGCGTGACGCGAGCGATGAGAGCCCAGGCGTATACGCTGTGAATGAAACAGATCACATTTTCATTGCCGAAGGCGGTGATGAATACAACGGTGCAAAATGCTGGGTAGCGGCTGTTTTTGAAAAAAATTAGTAGGGAAGGTCGATGAGTACGAAAAAGCAATCTGTCCCGTATCCATTCCGACTGGAAGTCAAATGTGGGGTGGCATGTCCGAGCAAGGCTCGGACTTCGTCGGTTGACCTATGGACCGAGCGCCCTGGGCCATCAATCCGAGAGCAGTGCATGCATGTCCTCCGCAAGCAAGGGTGTGCTCAGCAGAATGCCTTGAGCATAAGGACAGCCTAGAATTCTGAGCTGAGCCATCTGGCTTTGCGTCTCTACCCCCTCAGCCACGATTGCCAGATCCAACACCTGGCCCAACG
>NZ_JBDFPL010000026.1:2500-5501 GCF_039672565.1 Pseudomonas sp. Ps21-P2 | reverse complement strand
GGAATTTAATCTTGACGATGACCTACTCTCACATGGGGAAACCCCACACTACCATCGGCGATGCATCGTTTCACTGCTGAGTTCGGGATGGGATCAGGTGGTTCCAATGCTCTATGGTCGTCAAGAAATTCGGGTACTGACTCGTTCTCTCGAACGCTTCAGCAAATCGGGTATGTGATCAAGGTGCAGCTTGTGTGTTCGCAAACTTTCGTCTTCATGCGTCTTCACACACCGCAACCTGCCGTCTTTCTGCAGATTGCTTGGGTGTTATATGGTCAAGCCTCACGGGCAATTAGTATTGGTTAGCTCAACGCCTCACAGCGCTTACACACCCAACCTATCAACGTCGTAGTCTTCGACGGCCCTTCAGGGAACTCAAGGTTCCAGTGAGATCTCATCTTGAGGCAAGTTTCCCGCTTAGATGCTTTCAGCGGTTATCTTTTCCGAACATAGCTACCCGGCAATGCCACTGGCGTGACAACCGGAACACCAGAGGTTCGTCCACTCCGGTCCTCTCGTACTAGGAGCAGCCCCTCTCAAATCTCAAACGTCCACGGCAGATAGGGACCGAACTGTCTCACGACGTTCTAAACCCAGCTCGCGTACCACTTTAAATGGCGAACAGCCATACCCTTGGGACCGGCTTCAGCCCCAGGATGTGATGAGCCGACATCGAGGTGCCAAACACCGCCGTCGATATGAACTCTTGGGCGGTATCAGCCTGTTATCCCCGGAGTACCTTTTATCCGTTGAGCGATGGCCCTTCCATACAGAACCACCGGATCACTAAGACCTACTTTCGTACCTGCTCGACGTGTCTGTCTCGCAGTCAAGCGCGCTTTTGCCTTTATACTCTACGACCGATTTCCGACCGGTCTGAGCGCACCTTCGTACTCCTCCGTTACTCTTTAGGAGGAGACCGCCCCAGTCAAACTACCCACCATACACTGTCCTCGATCCGGATAACGGACCTGAGTTAGAACCTCAAAGTTGCCAGGGTGGTATTTCAAGGTTGGCTCCACGCAGACTGGCGTCCACGCTTCAAAGCCTCCCACCTATCCTACACAAGCAAATTCAAAGTCCAGTGCAAAGCTATAGTAAAGGTTCACGGGGTCTTTCCGTCTAGCCGCGGATACACTGCATCTTCACAGCGATTTCAATTTCACTGAGTCTCGGGTGGAGACAGCGCCGCCATCGTTACGCCATTCGTGCAGGTCGGAACTTACCCGACAAGGAATTTCGCTACCTTAGGACCGTTATAGTTACGGCCGCCGTTTACCGGGGCTTCGATCAAGAGCTTCGCGTTAGCTAACCCCATCAATTAACCTTCCGGCACCGGGCAGGCGTCACACCCTATACGTCCACTTTCGTGTTTGCAGAGTGCTGTGTTTTTAATAAACAGTCGCAGCGGCCTGGTATCTTCGACCGGCATGAGCTTACGGAGCAAGTCCTTCACCCTCACCGGCGCACCTTCTCCCGAAGTTACGGTGCCATTTTGCCTAGTTCCTTCACCCGAGTTCTCTCAAGCGCCTTGGTATTCTCTACCCAACCACCTGTGTCGGTTTGGGGTACGGTTCCTGGTTACCTGAAGCTTAGAAGCTTTTCTTGGAAGCATGGCATCAACCACTTCGTGTTCTAAAGAACACTCGTCATCAGCTCTCGGCCTTGAAACCCCGGATTTACCTAAGATTTCAGCCTACCACCTTAAACCTGGACAACCAACGCCAGGCTGGCCTAGCCTTCTCCGTCCCTCCATCGCAATAACCAGAAGTACAGGAATATTAACCTGTTTTCCATCGACTACGCTTTTCAGCCTCGCCTTAGGGACCGACTAACCCTGCGTCGATTAACGTTGCGCAGGAAACCTTGGTCTTTCGGCGTGGGTGTTTTTCACACCCATTGTCGTTACTCATGTCAGCATTCGCACTTCTGATACCTCCAGCAAGCTTCTCAACTCACCTTCACAGGCTTACAGAACGCTCCTCTACCGCATCATCCTAAGATGATACCCGTAGCTTCGGTGCATGGTTTGAGCCCCGTTACATCTTCCGCGCAGGCCGACTCGACTAGTGAGCTATTACGCTTTCTTTAAAGGGTGGCTGCTTCTAAGCCAACCTCCTAGCTGTCTAAGCCTTCCCACATCGTTTCCCACTTAACCATGACTTTGGGACCTTAGCTGACGGTCTGGGTTGTTTCCCTTTTCACGACGGACGTTAGCACCCGCCGTGTGTCTCCCATGCTCGGCACTTGTAGGTATTCGGAGTTTGCATCGGTTTGGTAAGTCGGGATGACCCCCTAGCCGAAACAGTGCTCTACCCCCTACAGTGATACATGAGGCGCTACCTAAATAGCTTTCGAGGAGAACCAGCTATCTCCGAGCTTGATTAGCCTTTCACTCCGATCCACAGGTCATCCGCTAACTTTTCAACGGTAGTCGGTTCGGTCCTCCAGTTAGTGTTACCCAACCTTCAACCTGCCCATGGATAGATCGCCCGGTTTCGGGTCTATTCCCAGCGACTAGACGCCCTATTAAGACTCGCTTTCGCTACGCCTCCCCTATTCGGTTAAGCTCGCCACTGAAAATAAGTCGCTGACCCATTATACAAAAGGTACGCAGTCACCCAACAAAGTGGGCTCCCACTGCTTGTACGCATACGGTTTCAGGATCTATTTCACTCCGCTCTCCGCGGTTCTTTTCGCCTTTCCCTCACGGTACTGGTTCACTATCGGTCAGTCAGTAGTATTTAGCCTTGGAGGATGGTCCCCCCATGTTCAGACAAGGTTTCTCGTGCCCCGTCCTACTCGATTTCATTGACAAGAGATTTTCGCGTACAGGGCTATCACCCACTATGGCCGCACTTTCCAGAGCGTTCCGCTAATCTCAAATCAACTTAAGGGCTGGTCCCCGTTCGCTCGCCACTACTAAGGGAATCTCGGTTGATTTCTTTTCCTCAGGGTACTTAGATGTTTCAGTTCCCCTGGTTCGCTCCATACACCTATG
>NZ_JBDFPL010000025.1:0-6771 GCF_039672565.1 Pseudomonas sp. Ps21-P2 | reverse complement strand
CGTTGGGCCAGGTGTTGGATCTGGCAATCGTGGCTGAGGGGGTAGAGACGCAAAGCCAGATGGCTCAGCTCAGAATTCTAGGCTGTCCTTATGCTCAAGGCATTCTGCTGAGCACACCCTTGCTTGCTGAGGACATGCATGCACTGCTCTCGGATTGATGGCCCAGGGCGCTCTGTCCATAGGTCAACCGACGAAGTCCGAGCCTTGCTCGGACGTGCCAACCCACATCTGACTTCCTCCCCGACATGAAGAGCGGGGATTCCTTCTGCAAGCGACTGAAGTTCCAGGCTCTTCCGTTATGCGACCTTCGCGCCGTGATTGATCTATCCGAATTTTCAGCGCATCGCAATCATCCTCCAGATTGGCACGGTTAGCTCGGTGCAATTCGCCGATGTCGGTTCTCAAAGCGTTGAACATATCCTTTGTTCTCCATACCACTTGATAAAGTATCGATCCCTGAGCGAGCTGTTGTACAGGTGCGAGGATTTCTAGCAAGTGGTTGAGTCGATCCCTATCAATGATGAGCTGCAAATACGTCCCTGACCTCAGCGCGGTATTTTCGCTCCTCAGCGTTGCAGGACCACTTATCGGCTGGCGTCATGTCCCTGCGCCGTCTGCTCAAGTAAAAAGGCCAGTTGTCGATGTGCTTAGCACAATCACCCATCGGACTCAGACATGACCTTCCGTTCATTCAGCATCGCTACGCGCAGCTTGTTATGTTTTGGCCTGTTGGCCGCCCTGGTTGCGGGCGTCGGTATTTTTGGCGTTTCGCAGATGTCGCAGATCCGTAATCAAAGCTTGGTGATCGAAACTGACAGTGTTCCGAGTATCGTGGAGGCCGACAACCTCTCCCTGCAACTGGCCCGCACCCGAATTGAGGTGCTGCGCTTGTTGGCTATGCCCGATGCCGCGACTGTGGCGAGCACGCGCGACAAGATCGATAGCATCAACGGCGATGTAGTCGCGGCATTCGGCCGCTACGACAAGCTCGTCAGCTCAGACAGCGAGCGGCAGGCCTTCGAGAGTCTTCGCCAGGTCCATCAGGACTACGTGAAGAACATAAGCCAGCTCATAGAACTTGTTGCCACCGGCAAGGTGGATGAAGCGCGTGTCCTGGTGCAGTCGGGCATGGCTCAGCTAGGCACGAAGATGAATGAAAACACCGAGGCCCTGCGAAAGGTTAGTCAGGATGACATCAAAGCAGCCGCTCAAACCGCCAGTGCGACTTATAGCCAATCCACGTCCATCACCTGGGTGACTATTGGTCTTGCCCTCGGCCTGACGCTACTGCTGGCCTGGCGCCTTACCGTAAGCTTGACTAAGCCAATCGCAGACGCTGTGAGCGCCGCCAGAACCATCGCCAGTGGTGACCTAACCCAGACGCTCGACGTCCGTGGTCAAGACGAAGCGGCTCAACTTCTTCAGGCGATGCAGCAGATGCAGACAAACTTGCGCGATACCTTGGGCCACTTGGGCCATTCCGCGACCCAACTCGCCTCGGCAGCCGAAGAGATGACGGCAGTGATGAACGAGAGCGCCCTAGGACTGCAGCAGCAGAACAGCGAAATCGAGATGGCCGCCACCGCGGTGACGGAGATGAGCCAGGCGGTCGACGAGGTGGCTGGCAATGCTACGTCTACTTCTACTGAATCGCGTAACGCCGCTGAAACGGCACGTCAGGGGCAGCAGCAGCTGGGTAACACGCTGAGTGCGATCGAAGATTTGGCTCATAACGTCCTGGGCGCAAGCGAACGCGCGCAAGAGCTGTCTGAACAGACCCGCAACATAAGCCAAGTTCTGGACGTCATCCGCTCGGTCGCAGAGCAGACAAACCTGTTGGCTCTTAACGCCGCGATCGAGGCGGCGCGCGCCGGCGACGCGGGTCGCGGTTTCGCAGTGGTCGCTGATGAGGTCCGAGCGCTCGCCCATCGCACCGGCGAGAGCACCCGGGAAATTGAGAGCATGATCGGTAGCATTCAGCAGGGTACCGGGCAAACAGTGGATGCCTTGCTGACCAGTGCCGACCAAGCCAGGCAGACTCGCCAACAGGCCCAGTCAGCCAGTTCCGCGTTGGCAGCCATTGCGCAATCGGTATCGGGCATTGATGAACGCAATCTTGTGATTGCCAGCGCAGCCGAGGAACAGGCCCAGGTGGCACGAGAAGTCGACCGCAATTTGGTACGAATTCGTGATCTCTCGGTGCAGACAGCAGCCGGGGCCGAACAGACGCGAGCAGCAAGCCAGCAATTGTCAGAACTGGCGGTCGGACTCAACGATCAGATTCGTCGATTCCGGATGTAGCCCTTTCACACACCTTTGTTCGAAGCACCTTCGCCGCTTGCAACGCCAAGCGGCAGGGCACTTCTTTAGTCGCGATCCTTGAGGCCCACTGAAAGCCGACAGTTGCGGGACTCAATACTTCCCAGCCTGAAAGGCCAGCAAGCCCGGTCCTTCAGGCTGGGACTTTGCCGGACTATCGTCAGCTTGACCTTGTGCGGAGACTCAGCCCGAGGAGAGTTAGAGGGGCTTTGACGAAAAGTGACGATGTTGTAGGCGCCCGTCGGTATAAAATTCTGATCATTGAAGCTGGTTTGCCGAGAACTGGGATTGGGACCCGTGTCCAACGGTGTTGGATTCGAGCGTATGACAGAGCCTCTGTCCGCCCCTGCGTTCAACACCTGGGCTTTGGATTCCGTCGACGGGACTTCTCGGTGGGGCTCCGATCGGGTTGCCCACAGCAAAGCGCTGACTCCAATGACACTGCCTATTGCTAGGCAGGCGACAAGACTTTGCACGCCACGCGTGCGGCCTCTTCGCGTAATTCGTTCCGGGGCATCACTGAGTTCTGCTTTCATCCATGACCTATCTGTGATCTCTTTTTGCACATCGGCAACATTCTGGAAGCGATCTTCTCGTTGAGCTCTCGGACGCGAAAGACGCGCCCTGTTACTGCCAAAGACATGTGGTGCACAACGGATCTTTTCTCTAAGTGCCCAACTTGACGCATAGCGCTTTCAGCATGACGTTGTTTTCAACTTCTAGATCGACTTTCTCAACGTCAAGTAAGCTTGTCGCCAAGCGCGCGATCATTTCTGCGTTGAGGCTGCGGTTATTCATCACCGCGCAGTGTGCCAGCCGCTCGCGCAACTCTGCCGGCAGTCGGAATGGATACGGGGCAGATTGCTTTTTCGTACTCATCGACCTTCCCTACTGATTTTTTCAAAAACAGCGGCTACCCAGCATTTTGCACCGTTGTATTCATCACCGCCTTCGGCGATGAAAATGTGATCTGTTTCATTCACAGCGTATACGCCTGGGCTCTCATCGCTCGCGTCACGCAAGGAATCCTTCCAGCCGTACACCACGCCTTGCCAGATCAGCACGACGCCGCCACGATGATCCTGGTTAGCATTTCGCCATTTTCTGGCAGTTGCACGAAGCGTTTCACTAAGATTGGTCACGGCTGATTTTCCTGCACGATCTGAGGTCCGATAATGCCCTGTTGCTACTGACAAAGCCCGCACGGGGCGGGCTTGTGGATGCAGCGACATTTTGGTTGTTTGTGTAGCTGGTGGTGGAACGGGTGACTTGTCGCCGTGGTTACCATCAGCCATCAAGCCCTCAGGCGCAATAGCCGCTTTTACTGCTCGATCGGGGTACGATCACGGTATTCTTCTACGGCCACAGCCCCACTCATGCCGGATTGGGCGTTGTTCAATTTTCTTACCTACACAGCTGCGTCGCAATGGCATCGAACTCACGGTCAAAGCTAGCTTTCTCTGCCGCGCTCAAGAAACCCTGCTGCTCGACGAACCGATTAGTTTCATTCCGGACGTTCTCTACACGCTTCACCATATGCTGTGCTTCAACCTCGGTAATACGACGGACTTTTCTTGAGGTACTGATATCGGCACTTAGAACATTGGCTCTTACTGAGATATGTGCTTGTCCTGGATCGCTGATCTGCGCTCCGGTCTCCCCGGCTATTTCTTGTTGGTTTTGGATGTCACAGCTTGGAAGATTGAGGCTTTGCTGTGCAGCTGTAGCGGTCAGGCTAAAAGCAAACAACGAAGTGAAGAAAATATGTTTCATGACTCATTCTCTTTAATCGGATGTCAATCCCGCGTGCATGGCATACCACGACCTAGACGGTGCTACCCGGCAATTGATTAAGGCGAATCTGCTGCATGGGCTCGGCTAGGATATTTTCCAGAACCGGCATAGCGTTTGTCAGGGTCGGAGCCTTCATGTGCGCTTGCAGTGCCGCTTCATTGTCCCAGCTTTCGTAGGAAACAAAGCGGGTGGGGTCTTCAAGATCCGTCAACAGCGCATAGGCCTGGCACCCAGGCTCATGCTGGAATTGCGGCAGGGCGGATTGCAGCAGGTTTTTCAATTGCGCTTCCATGCCTGGCTTGGCTTTCATGATCGCGACGACGTTAAGAGGTGAAGTCATGTGGGGAGTCCTGACAATGCCGGCGCCGGAATGGAGCCGTCAGCGCATGAGACATGCCACGTAAGATATTCATTCAGAAAAAGCAGGGAGGCTATTGAAATAGCTTTGTACCTATTGGCTAGGTGGCAAGGGATTTTTTAAGGTGCCAGCCTTCTGCACACCGCAGGCACTCCAAAAAGCCTTTGTAGGTTCCCACGCGTATGGCATTCGATGCGCAAGCCATTGGTGTAGCATGCTGGAACCCCCCTCTTGGTCCTCAGTCGCGTGACATCCATGGCTAACAGAAAAACCACTGTTTTCGCGCTTCAGAGACGTGCACATCTCTCCAGTACTTACCATTTGGCCCACTACGGTGAGTCGAAATGACCGACAAACCGTCGGAAATCGAGACCCTTCGCTCTGAGGTTGAGAGTCTCCGATCACAGCTGGCTGAGGCACGTTGTCTACGCTCACACGAGCTCCTGGCGAATAGAGGCAGCGAGCATGTACACGTTGCGCTCAAAGCAGGCGGAATCGTAGGCACTTGGGTTTGGCACCCAATCCAGGACAGTTTCTCCGTGGATATTGGTTTTACCGAAGCGTTTGGACTTGATGTAAGCCTTGTTGATAAGGAAGCGTCAATCGATGAGGTCCTCAAAAACGTTCACCCAGAGGACCGACCAGGATTAGACACTGCGATCGCTGAGGCCGTGATACGCGGTGGCGCCTATAGACATCAATACCGAGTCAAGCGCGCTGATGGTCGGTATTACTGGCTTGACGCCCATGGCAGCGTCGGCTCCGATGAACACGGTGTACGGACCAGCTTTCCCGGATTTGTGATTGACATCACCACGCAAAAAGCCGCCGAAGAACGGCTGCGGGTCAGTGAAGCGCTGAACAAAGAAAATATCCAGCGGGTGCAGCTCGCGCTCGCGGCCGGAGCCATCATCGGTTGCTGGGTCTGGGACCTGAAACTGGACCGCTTTACGGTGGACGAGGCATTCGCCGTGGCGTTTGGCTTGGACGCTGCTTTGGGCAAGGAAGGAATCCCACTGGCTCAGATCGTGGAAACGGTTCATCCCGATGATCGCCCCGGGCTGATCGAAGCGATTGATCAGGCCATTGCTCGCGGCGGCAGATACGCTCATCAGTACCGAGTCAGGCGAGCAGACGGCAATTACTATTGGCTGGAAGCAAACGGTCGGGTCGATTGCGATGCGGATGGCACACCGGCGAGCTTTCCCGGCGTGTTGTTGGATATAGAGGGTCGCCGTAGTGTTGAAGCAGAACGCGACCGCGCCATTGCTGATTTACGGTCACTCAACGAGAATCTGGAGCAACGTGTCGCCGAGCGCTCTGCTGAGTTGCAGGATGCGCAGGAGAGACTTCGGCAGTCCCAGAAAATGGAGGCGGTTGGCCAATTGACCGGAGGCCTTGCACACGACTTCAACAATCTGCTGGCCGGCATTTCCGGGTCACTCGAATTGATGCAGCATCGAATGATGCAAGGTCGTATCAACGACGCGGAACGCTATATAGGCGCAGCACAAGGGGCAGCAAAGCGTGCTTCTGCCTTGACCCATCGATTACTGGCTTTTGCGCGTCGCCAGACTCTTGACCCACGACCGACCGATATCCATCGGCTGGTCGTTGAACTGCAGGACATGATTCAGCGAACCGTCGGCCCCAGCATTCAATTTGAAGCGGTAGGCATGCCTGGGTTGTGGGTCGCGTTAGTGGACGTCTCGCAACTTGAGAATGCGCTGCTGAATCTATGTATCAATGCCCGAGATGCAATGCCTGCAGGCGGCCGTATCATCGTTGAGACAGCCAATAGGTGTCTCGATGAAAAGACTGCGAAGCAGTATCAAATTCCAGAAGGTCAATACCTGGCCCTCAGCGTAACGGACACCGGATCCGGAATGCCGCCGGAGGTGGTCGCGCGAGCATTCGAACCCTTTTTCACTACAAAACCTATTGGTAAAGGGACCGGCCTGGGTCTGTCCATGATCTACGGATTCGCCCAGCAGTCGGGAGGACAGGTCAAAATTCATTCCGAAGAGGGACTGGGTACAACGGTCTGCCTGTACCTTCCTCGTCACTATGCAGAAGCGGAAAGTGAAGTCGAACAACCAGAGCGTGCCGCCATAGCACCCAGTGACCGCAGCAAAACTGTGCTGGTGGTAGACGATGAGCCAACGGTGCGCATGCTGGTCATGGACATCCTGGAAGACCTCGGATACATGGCTATCGAGGCAGGTGACAGCGCAGCAGGGCTGAATGTACTCCAGTCAAATGCGCGTATCGATCTGCTGATCAGTGACGTTGGGCTACCG
>NZ_JBDFPL010000024.1:0-7704 GCF_039672565.1 Pseudomonas sp. Ps21-P2 | reverse complement strand
GGCTCAGGAAGCACAGGCCTACGCCGGCGCTCGCCTGAAGGCAGCGTTCTAACAAGCCTCTGGCTGCTGCGATGTCAAACCGTAGCAGCCAGTACCTTGGCTTACAGCTGGGTCAAATCGTAGCTCATCCAAGAGCAGCGTCAGCAAGACGATGACCAGCAAGCCTAGATGCGTCAACTTCGCTCTGAACTCAAGCGTGTGAATGAAGAGCGAGACATCTAAAAAAAGCCGCCGCCTACTATGCAAAAGAGTGCGGCCGAAGTACGCGTTCATCAAGAAGCACCCAACTGATTACCCGGTACGGCGCCTTTGCCAAACTCTCAGGGTGCACCCCAGCGGCTCCTACGCCTGGCTGGGCGAGCCTCAATCTGCCCGACAAAAACGTATCTCTTATGATCGTAAGCTTTTATGTCGCGTTCCATAACGGGGTTTACGTTAAATGCCTGCTTTTATCCGGCGGGTAACTTCGCTGGACTGCTATTAAACGGCATGGGTGATCCCAGCAGGCTGCGGCTTCTTAGTCGCCAGCAACCCGAGCCCCTTTGAGCATCTATAGTCCACCGAACCGGCTGCTATCGACCCAAAACGGACGATCATCTGCTCAATCCTATGAATCGACCAATTGACATGGGCCTAGGGCCGAATGTGCAAACGGCCGCGCCGTCTGGAATTAGCGGTTGCAGTGCCCTTGGCTAAATTCCTCGAGCACCATCCTGGCCAGCTCCGCGACATCAGCACGGTCCTCCACCACCAAAATGCGCTCGTGGCCCGATTGCTCATTAATTTTTTCTGGGGCAGGAAGGATGTGCAACTGACTGTCATCTGCAGGAAAGTACATGCGAATCGTGGTGCCGATTCTTTCCTCGGAATAAATTCGCGGTGCCGCCAGACTGCTTCATGAAGCCGTACACCATGGACAGTCCCAGTCCGGGTCCTTTGCCTTCTTCCTTAGTGGTGAAGAAGGGTTCCATGACACGGCTGACAATGGCCGCGGGCATGCCGGAACCGTTGTCTGTAATCGCGACGCTGACGGGCGATAACTACCGTGACACGATCACCAACTCGACTGCGGGCGGCATCGGCGGAGGTGATGACGACGTCTTGATAGGCAATACCGAGATGGGTCTTGCCCAAGCCGATGTGCATCCGATGGGCTGACCCCAGAGGCTGGGAAGTGGCCTAGGTCTTGACGCACGTGACTCTTCAGAGCTCCATTGCCCTGCTACCGGTTTCTTTGGCGCCATAATGCGAGCTCTTGAGGATCTAACCATATGCCATCGCCACGATGGCCGTATCGGGCATAAAAGCAGTGCGGATGGGAATTGGCTCCTTTTCGGATCAGCGCGTAGCCCTATTCAAGCTAAAGAATTCGTACCGGCGGTCCGAGCCTGTATATCTATTCAGTGGGGGAAGTGCGACGTTGTTTGAATGTGTGTCGCCTCCATATCTTGACCGAGGCCGCACAGGCATTTTGATTTCATGCTCCTTGAAATCTTTCGGAGCAAGGATGCATGACCATTCCAGTGGTTATCCTGTGTAGAGCCAGCGAAACCGTCACATTCCTCGAACAATTTGCAGCCACCAGCGAAGAGTGGTCGATAAATTTTTTCAAGACTGCTGCGTCGTTGGTGCGTCATTTGAGAAAGTACTCGGCCGATCTCATTATTGTCAGCATGGCCGGCAGACGGTTTAGGGACTTGGCGAAATTCGCCGAATTTTACGACATGGTTTCGACCACGCCGATATTGATGAGTGGTACTGCGTTGCACCGTCGCGCTGCCGAGGCCTTCATCGCGTGCGGTGCCCAGGGTTTCAGCTCAGCTGATCCAGAAGACCGGATTGCGAGTATGCAGATCGTTCGCGATCTGATCCTGCGTTTTCGCTTGCACGGGCACATGGCAATCCGGGCAGTGCGCGCCGAGGTTACACTTAATGCGATCAGTGACGGCGTGATTGGCGCCGACACCAACGGCAATGTCGACTTCATGAATCCTGCCGCCGAAACGCTGACTGGTTGGTCCCAATCCCAGGCAAAAGGACAATCAATCGCCCAAGTGATGTCCATTGACATCGATGATTCGCTCGGTACCGAGCCACATCCTGTGCTACTGGCCCTGCAAACGCGATCCTCAACAGGTTTAAGCGCAGGCGCGGTGTTGGTTAAGCGCGACGGCGGTCGAGTGGATATTGAAGATTCCGTAGCCCCTATCATCGATTGCCGCGGTGATTTGACTGGGGCAGTAGTGGTGTTTCACGACGTTTCGGTGGAGCGCGCCATGAAGGTCAAAATGACCTACCTAGCCGAACACGACTATCTCACCCAGTTGCCCAATCGAGTGTTGTTCCAAGATCGGCTGGAGCAGGCGGTGCGAGCCGCACGGCGCGATCACCAGCGCTTGGGGGTGATGTACATTGACTTGGATAATTTCAAACATATCAACGATTCTCTCGGTCATGCCCTAGGCGACCAGCTGTTAGTCTCCGTGGCCGACGCCTTGACCGGAAGTGTCCGCGCCTCAGATACCGTGAGTCGCCAAGGAGGAGACGAGTTCGTGGTGCTGCTGCCCGCATTGCAGGTCGATGATGATGTTGGACCTATTGCCGAGAAGATTCTGAAGGCTATCAGTGCGGGTCATCCGCTGAATGACAGCATGCTTTATATCTCCGCAAGTATTGGTATCAGCTTCTTCCCCTCCGACGCTACCAATGTCGGAGACCTGATCCAACATGCTGATACCGCGCTTTATGACGCCAAAATGAAGGGCCGCAATCGTTATCAGTTCTTCATGCCCGCCATGAATGCCAAGGCGGTGGAACGCCAACTTATCGAAGCGGATCTGCGCAGCGCAATCCACCTAGGGCAGTTCATTTTGCACTACCAGCCGAAGGTGGATTTGAGCACTGGCCGAATCACCGGTGTCGAAGCCTTGATACGATGGTTTCATCCTCGCGAGGGCATGCTTGCTCCATCCCGGTTTATCGATATCGCCGAAGACAGCAAGCTGATCATTCCGATGGGGGAATGGGTCATGCGCGCGGCATGTCAGCAAATCAAGCGATGGAATCAGCAAGGTCTGGATGCTGTATGTGTCGCAATTAATGTATCGACCATCGAGCTGACGCAAAGCCGTTTTGTGGAAATGATACTGGCGATTATCGAAGAGGAGGGCATCTCACCGCAGTCCTTGCAGCTTGAGTTGACCGAAAGTGTGCTGATGGCCGATCTGCCACACAATCGGCAGGTGATGTTGCGCCTGAAGGCGGCGGGGCTGAGTCTGGCACTGGACGATTTCGGGACAGGTTATTCCAGTCTGGCCTACCTGACCCAGCTCCCGTTCGATGTTTTGAAGATCGACCAGTCATTTATCCGACACGTAAATTCGCGAGCAGATAATTCGGCGATCGTCGCTGCCATACTCGCCATGGGGAAGAGCCTTCAGCACTGCGTAGTGGCCGAAGGCATTGAAGATTCCCAGGAGTTGGTTTTTTTGCAACGTAATGGCTGTCAGCAGGGGCAGGGCTACCTGCTCAGCCGACCCTTGAGTGAAACGCAGGTGACGGCCCTGCTGCGTGTAGGCCGCGTGAGTACATCCTTCAAATAGACATACACATCGTGTTTATGGGAGATGACGTTGAGCTGGTCGACTACCACTGATAGGAGAACTCAAATGACGATGTTCAATCCTCCGCATCCTGGCGAGGCGCTGCGCGAAGACGTGCTCCCTGAAATCAAGATGAGCGTCATGGCTCTGGCCAAGCACTTGGGCTACTCGCGTGTGCTGCTATCCAATGTGATCCACTGCCGAGCACCGATCAGTGCTGACATGGCAGTTCGTCTAGAGCGTGCTGGCTTGGGCAAGGCACGTATGTGGGTGGCTCGCCAGTCTGCTTATGACCTGTGGCAGGCAGAACATAAAGACAACATTCCCGCGATTTCAAGGGTTGCCCAAGCAGCGTAATGGAATTATGAAGTGGACATTTGGAACGTTATCATCTTCGACTTGCTTAGCGATCGCCCATGAGCCTACCGCCGCTCAAACCCACAATCAGCGACGCCGATCGCAAGCGCCGCCAAGAAGCTCTTGGCTCCACGGCCTGTTGACTCACGCCTTGGTCAAGCAATGTCCGAGGAACATCAGGATGAGCCAGGCATGGACTACTAGAATTCGGCATCGGAGCCCTTATGGCCACCCAGTTAACTGAAGAAGAGATGCGCCAGGCGTTGTTTGGTTCTGCGAGCGGTGTTGCGCCGGAGCCGGCACAGCCACAGCGCGATCAAAAAGAAGCGCCGGCGGTAGTGATACAGCCTCCCGCGCGGACCGCAAAGCAGGGCGCATCGGCAACACTGAGACCGAAACTCAGGGTGACGTTGCGGGTGGGCAATGAATATGAAGGTGAGACCCAAATGTTCAGCTACGACGCTGATACGTTAAGCACGCTCCAGGCGGAGCTCGACGCAACGAAAACCGCCCGGAAGAAGTTCAAGTATGTGGAACTTGTCTCGGTTACACCGTTCTCCTAACCCAGCGCGCTCTGGCGATGTAACGGACGCTGGCTTCAGTATTTGATCCGGAACGTTGGGAAGTCCTCACATTCAACGGCGGGACGCGGGAAAGCTTGGGGGGATTAGATGAGGGGCATGCTGAGAAAGTGGGCAGTCGCCACAGCGAACCCCGCTTCATTATTTACTGAGCGGGGTTCGGTCTTAATCACCCAACAGCATGATCGGTATGGGTAGCCACACCCACCACCTCGATCGGCGCGGCATCCGTCGACACATCGCGATCCGCAAAGCCCATGTTGTTGTACCGCAGGTGCTGCGTCTGATCGCCGCTCAGGGCGATCTGGAAAAACCGCCCCTGATCGTCGCTCTGCAGGTCACGGACATAGGTGCGGTCAAGGGTGGCGTTGTAGTCGATCTTCAAGGTGCCGTTGTAGCCATCCCCGATGTCGGTGTAGCCCAGTGCGCTGACGGAGAGGCTGTCATAGCCCTGATTGAAATCGGTGATCAGGTCGGTATGGCTCTGCTCCGCGGTACGGTAGCTGTCCTCGACGCTCTGGAACACGAAGTAATCACTACCGCTGCCGCCAGTGAGTTTGTCTGCGCCATGGCCACCGAGCAGGAAGTCATTATTGGCGCCCCCCTGCAGCACATCGTCACCATCCAGGCCATAGAGACGGTCCGCGTCTGCCGAGCCGATGAGCCTGTCGTTCGCCGCCGTGCCGATGGTCAAGATCTGTCCCGGGTAGGTGCTGGTTTTTTGCGGGCTGTCGGCGTGGGCGAACTCGACGGCGTTGGCGCCCAGGTCAAGCACATGGTTGCCGCTCAGGGCGATCTGGAAACGATTGCCGGCGCTGTCCAGCTCTTTTGAGCTGAGGCGAGTGATGTCGTTGGCGCTGTCGTAGGTCAGGCTCAGTGTGGTGCCGTAACCATCGCCGAAACCGGTGAAACCCAGAGCCGAGATATCGATCCGGTCGTGGTCGCCACTGTTGAAGTCGACGATCAGGTCCCGGCCCTGATTCTTCCCGGCGGCATCGACCTGGCTGTCGGTCAGTTGGTTATACACGAAGGTATCCGCGCCCTGACCGCCGATCAGCCGATCGGCACCAGCGCCCCCATCCAGGCGATCATCGTCGCCGCGGCCCGAAAGCATGTCGCGGCCGTCGCCGCCAACTAAGGTGTCGCGGCCGTGGGTGGTGCCGTGCAGGCTGTCGTCCCCAGAAGTGCCGGCGGTGAGTGGGAGAAAATTATCCGCCGTCAGGCTGGTGCGATAGTCGCCGTTGAGGATCAGTTCAAAGCGCTGGCCTTGGGCGTCGGCATCATAGCTCTTGAGGTAGGTGAGGTTCTTGTCAGCGTTGTAGGCCAGATCCAACGTGCCGTTGTGGCCATTGCCCAGGCCGCTCATCCCCAGACTGGTGACATCGATGCTGTCCTTGCTGGCATCGAAAGCGGTGATGGTATCGGTGTAACTGGCGCTTGCAGTGCGATAGCTGTCGGTCAGCTGGGTAAATCGGAACGTATCGTGGCCCTGCGCCCCCGCGAGCTGGTCGACGCCGGCACCGCCGATCAATACATTGTCCAGCACCCCACCCTGGATCAAATCGTCACCTGCACCACCATACAACACAGTGTTGTAGGCCTGGGCATATTCCGAGATCACGTCGTCACCCGAGGAGCCATAGGTGGTCAAGACATCTGTGTTATCGAAAACCGCGGTCGCGGTACCAACCACCTTCACTTCGCGCTCGGTGACATTGCTGATGAAGTTGTCAGCGATACGGTTGGCATCGCTCTGGCCGCGTTCCTCGACGCCGTAGGTGGACTTTGCGCCGTCATAATAGCCCGTGGCACCAATCACGTTGCCACGCACTTCGGTGCCGCTGCTGTCCTGTAAAAGCACGTAGGGCTGGTTGGCGTCCAGGTAGCTACCATCGATACGATTGGTGCTGATCTGTGTGCCCTGGGAGTCGCGTACCTCGATGGCCGACAGGGTGTTATACGAGATGGACAGATGATCGACCACCGCGTCGCTCGCCTTGTCGATCAGCACCCCGCTGGTACGGTTACTGCTGATCGATCCACTGATCAGCTGCGCCGCATGGCCGTTAGCGTCACCCTCAACGGCAACCCCATAGCCCTGATTGCTGGTGCTGTTGATGTCCTGCACGGTCACCACACCTTGAGTGGTGAGACCGTTCCCATCGTTGTCCCTGACGATCAGGTCATTGAGCGCACTGCCCACCAGCCCCGCCGTGATCACGCCGCCCTGCCCGTTATAGTCCACGTAGGCCTTGTTGGCCTGGACCTGACTGCCCTCGGCGCGCAGATCGAGGCCGTAGCCGGACGCGTTGGTGGCCTGGACGTAATTCAATGTCAGTTGTACGCCGTCGCCCAGAGATAAATCGCTGACCACGCCAGTGGTATGCGCGCGGTTGCCGTCGATAACCAGATTGCTGACGCCGACCGCATCGCCATCGGCACGGAGGATACCGTCGATATCGGCGCTGGAGCCGCTTGCCAGTTTCAGCGTCGCCCGATCAGTGGCGTCGCCTTCGAGCTGGACGTTGTCTTTGAGTATCAGCGCGTTGCCGGAGGCCTGGGCGCTGACGATATAGGTGCCGCTGGGGATCACCACCGTCCCGCCTCCGGCGGCCGATGCGGCGTCGATCGCGGCTTGCAGCGCCAAAGTGTCGTCAGTGTGCCCGTCGCCCACGGCGCCGAAGTCTTTGACACTGAATGAATTCGCCATCTGGTCATTCCTTAAGTGAGAGTCGAGGATTCATTGCTCGCAAGAAGGATCGACCTGAGAATCGCTTGATCATTCAATTGCAATCGATGGCAGTAGGCTTCTGCTCACCTCCCACGCGCGGGCGTGAGATTAATTTTCCTTGCCGCTGACGCGCCCGATACTTTCTGGAACAGGTGCATATCAGCGCTCCATCCCTGCGCAGGATGGCGGAGCTGAATGCAACAAAGTCGCCTGGATTGCGGGTAATGACGAAACGGTGTGCAGATAAAGCGCATGCCCTCGGGCAGACGCGATTGCCCTTAATGCTAGAGTTCAGTATTCGCGCTAGCTGTAGAGGTGGCATGTAAGCCCGCTGAGAGCGGCCAGTTATTGACGGCCATGCCTGCTCAACCACGCTTGTAAGTTATTCCTTGGCGCTATGACTTATCAGTTAGGCCATTCGATCAAATGCTTT
>NZ_JBDFPL010000023.1:4867-7815 GCF_039672565.1 Pseudomonas sp. Ps21-P2 | reverse complement strand
TGCGGCTTTTTACAATTGAGCCAACGTGAATGGATTCATCGGTATGGTCGCGGTGGTAGGCAAAATAGGCGCGGTCGCCGTTGTTTTTTTCCTGCACACTGTGCGCAAAGGAATTGGCGACCCACTGACCCTGGGCATCGTAGATAAACAGCCCTTGAAGTCCTTCCACGTTTATCACGTCCTGAGCCATCAGCTTCGTCAGTCGTGACAACTGTTCTCCCGCTACACCATCGTGTTCCACACGCTCAACAAGATCGCGCAGCGTATTGTCAGCCTGGCGTATTGTGTCCTGAGCTTGCTGTTCGGCAGCTAGAACAATGTTTGAAACTGCAATTTTGGCATTAGCGATGCGCTCAAGCCTGGATTGATTCATCTGCCACGCTGTAGCAAGCATCAACGATAAACATACAAGCGCGATGAAGCCAATCAGCGCCTTGGTGAGCGCCGAGGGTGAAAGCCTCGGTAAGGTAAAATATGGAGGCTTCATAGGTTGTCATCAAATTGGCGGTCAAATGACCTATGCAGTTTTTGTACCCGAGCTGAGTGGACTGGCGCCGAGCTAGCATCTTTAGGCCATCGCGGTGGACCGAGGTACTAGAACCAATTTCGCTTTGGCGTCGACTAAATCGAAGGACGGAGACATGCCGCGACCGGCCAAACATCGCCATCCGCCAGCGGCGAGCCGCCAAGGCTCAGCTGCTAAGGGCCTTGGCTAGGGTGAGAGGATCCAAACCTAAACCTGCCCGCCGAGCGCGCTGCTCTGAGGGAGATACTCAAGGTTTCCCTCGTCCCGTCGATAGCATTTCATGACAATGCGAGTGTCCGGGATGTCCATCTGCCGGTCACAAACGAGAATCCAGCAAGGACAAAACCCGATGAGGGCTCTTGAGCAAGTCAAGAGTGAATCGGGATCTTGGACCCATGGCGGTTACTTGGACGCAGCAGTGCCGATCAACCATTGTGTGGAAGCTGCGACGGGCGCTGTCTGATGCTTAATGAAGAGCGGGTCGGCTGGGTGGCCTGCCCACAAGGCGCAGTATCTCAGGGCAAACTACTGGGCCGTACGCTATTTTGGCGATAGCTCTACCTCCGTTGGCATGCCCATAAAGATGAAGCTCCCTAGAAAAAGCAATCTTTTCTATCGAATGAATAAACAGGTTCTATAACCGACGCCATGGCCTTATGGGAAGATGGCCATATGATATTACGTGCTGCTAGCTTGGCCTGTGAGGCTGCCCATGACCTATTTACGCTTACCCAGTCCATACCGTCTGATACAGCTACTTTTTCTCACCCTGCTTACTGTCATGGCCCTTTCCATTCTGTGGGAGTTCAAGCTGGAGGCATGGGTGATGCGGGGGCTTGGCCTTCACTATGACGGCATTTTTGAGGAAGGAGAAAGGTTACGTTTCGTACTGACATCTACGGGTTTTTCACTAATCGCCTTGATCGGGCCGGGCGTGATGCTCATGAAAATGATCAGTAATGCCCGACGCAATTACCTTCAACTCGAAGGGTTGCAGTCCCATACAGAGAAGCTGGCAAGGTACGACTCACTCAGCGGCCTGCTCAATCGGCGTGCCTTCATGGAGCTTGTAAACGAGCAACTCGCTCAGCTGGAACCTGTGATTGTGATGCTGATCGACCTTGACTATTTCAAGGCGGTTAACGATCAGCGCGGGCATGCAACGGGTGACGCGGTGCTCATTGAGGTAGCAAAACGGCTGGAGGAGATTGCAATCAAATACGGCGGCATCGCTTCGCGTCTAGGAGGCGATGAATTCTGCGTCGTATTTACCAGCCGTAGAGAGGAACGCGAGCTGGGCCTCATTGCCGCAGATGTGATTTCGCGAATAGGGGCCCCTATGCTCGAGAAGCTTCGACCCTTCCGACAGGGAGCTACAGTTGGCATCTCTCGTTCGTGGGTCGACGCTACCGAAACCTCAGCGCTATTGCACTGCGCAGATGTAGCAATGTACAGGGGTAAGGTTACGGGTCGTTCAACCTACCATTTTTACGAAACAGAGCATGGGCTCCAATATCAGGCTCAAATCGATGAAGACGCTGCGCTTAAACAGGCAGTGGAACTGAATGAGATCGTTCCATTCTATCAGCCTATTGTTGCACTGCCTTCTCAGGAAGTCGTCGGATTTGAGATCTTGGCCAGATGGCTCAAGCCAGATGGGAGCACTGGGATGCCTGCTGATTTTATTCCAGCGCTTGAACGCCTAGGGTTGATCCCCATGATGACTCAATCTCTCGTTAAGCAAGCTTGTAACGCTGCCAGGGATTGGGACGATCACCTTCATCTTTCGCTGAACGTCAGTGCAGCAATGATCACCGATGAGCTTTTTCCTGATCGGTTCCTGGAGCAGTTGCGCCATGAGCAGTTTCCATTTGACCGCTTTGAGGTCGAAATAACCGAAGAGGCCTTGGTCGGCAATATCGAAGCGGCCGAGCGCAATCTGAACAGACTTCACGCACATGGCATCACAGTGGCACTTGATGACTTCGGCACTGGCTACTCAGGTCTTTATCATTTGACACGTTTGTCCATTGATAAAATCAAGATAGACCGATCTTTTTTTGAGATCGGTAAGACTGATCATCGTCCAATGGTAGAAGCCATTTTAGGGATGGCACGTAGCCTGAATATGAAAGTAACCGCGGAAGGCATCGAGGATTTTCACTCACCCTCCCTTCCATCTTGGCTGGCCAGCAATGGGTGTAATTATGCTCAGGGGTATCACTACGGTCGGCCCCAGTCTCACGTTTCACGCTCCGTCGCTGGAGTTCCTGATTCAACAGTTCTATCGCGGGTGTAGTTGGTCAAGCAGCAAAACTGCTGACATTTCACCTTGACTCAGCTGCAAGCCATCTGCCACAAGCTGACCGCGCACTGATCAACTGGATTTGCCCGGAACTTGGGAGTTTCCTCCAGATACCGC
>NZ_JBDFPL010000023.1:0-4767 GCF_039672565.1 Pseudomonas sp. Ps21-P2 | reverse complement strand
AGGAAGGAGCCCGCCAGGGGAGGCAGGAAGGCCTGGCGGGCTAGGTCTCGTACTGCTAAGGCCCGATAACGCTATAGATCACTCTAGGGTAGTGAGGCGTTATGGCGGAGAGCTGCCCTCCCTTAGGTCGTTTCGGGTCGTGGTGAGCTCGCATCTCCAGGGCACACTACCAACACTGAAGCATTCCGTTTAGCTTACTCCGTTGGGAGCCTGCATGACTTGCGGGACTTTCCTGGCCAGATCTGTCGGAATGTTAGGCTTGGAGATGACGTCATAATCAATACCCCCAGCGTCAGTTGCAGACTCTTGCCTTCAATGAATGAATGCATTTTGAAATCGCATCCCGACAGGAACGACAGCATCATTGGTAGCGTCGTGGCAGTCTGCCTGCAGGCGATTGCAGCTGCTGTCCAGCACTGTCCCAAGGTTCCTATAGTTGACGCCAGGTCGCACTCTGGAATAGAGCCCCAAAAGGTCAATCTTTCTGAAGCCAGCGCCGCACTCGGTATGGGTCGGTCAGTGAAACGTTAGACTTGCCCGAAAAATGACCCATCAAAGGAGTCAAACGTGTTTGTGATCCCGCTGGACCTCGGCGCAAGTGAAGCGATGCAAGCCATGATGGTCTATTCCAATGTGCTGTACCCACAGCGTGTTCGGTACTTTTTCTACATCTGCAAAGAACAGCTTCAAGGTCGCTGCAGAAAGGATCTGGTCATGCGCCTCGACAAGGTCATGGACGTGGCCCTAGTGCAGAGCGGGGAATGGCACAGCCGACTGACGATGGTGTTGCGCGAAGCGCTCGAGCTGGGCGCCCTGCACAGGGCCGACCACGATTTCTTCTTGGCGCAATTGGGCCACTGCACCCCTAGGAGGCACGAAAAACCCCCGATTCGGGGGTTGCAGCGAACCGGCAATTGATCACCAGGCGTCTCATGACATCTGTCATGTGGGACGTACCTACTCTCGACTAAACATGAATCGCTCACGACGGTTACAGTAATAGCCAAACCGCGATGTTTGAGCTGGGCGCGCCCAGCGAGCACGTGCGTTCGGGTCACCGCACGAAACTCATCGGTCAAAGCCAGATCGACAAACTCTCAAAAGCCTTCCAGGTCATTTTGATAGGCACGGCTTGTCCGGGGATTGTCCAGCTCGAATTAGTCACGATCATTGGCGGTGTCTTCAGTCAGTTTCGCGAAATGTGCATCTGGACGGTCAGTTGATCGACGAGATCTCAACTAGGCTCGTTTTCACAGGAGATGAATCGGGAGATCACCGCCGGGCAGATTCCAGTGGCTCGACACCCGCAGCAAGGTAGAATGGTGGCTTATAGCCATGACAAGGCCTCATTAGTGCATGCTGTGGAATTTTCTATGTTAGACGCTAGCCAGATTGAACGAGAACTCGAGAAAACAACCAGCGCTGCACGCTTCTCTGAGCAATTGGAGCTACGTTATCAGAGCGATATCCATACTACCCGCCGGCACCACCTGATTCTGTGCTTGATCTTGGGAGGTTTCACATTCGGTAGTTTTTCACTATGGATGGTCATCATAAATCCGAAGGATTTGGTATCAGCAATTTTGCAGATGGTCGGAACATGTGTACCAAGCACTCTACTGGGTGTGTTGCTTCTAAAGAAGTTATCGGAGCACTGGAGAGAATACGTCTCCATGTTGCCCTCATACACCGGATTTATAGCCGCTTACAACGTAGTAATTAACGGTGAACAACCTGTTTCGGGTGAGCAGTCACTGTTCATGTTTTGTTGGCCACTGATGCTTATTTATGTCAATACGTGCATGAAAAGCCCTTTTAATATTGCTTTGATATACAACATATTTTGCTTAACCATCACAGCTTGGGGTGTGCATACAGCCCCGATTTCCCTGAGTGCTGGCGGCTTGATAATGACCGCTATAGGATCCTCATCTTTTTTCTCATTGCTCGGCAACTACTGGTCCAACGCCGAAGCCAGACGAAGTTACCTGTATTGGCTACGTGAGGAAACCAGAGCCTCTAGTCTCACAGATGCCAATAGTGATTTGCAACGCCTTTCAGAGACCGACTCGCTGACCGGTCTGGCTAACCGTAGGCACATACAACCGCAGCTGGATGCGCTTACGGCAAACCATTTGGATGGACAGTCCGAGGGCGCATTATTTTTGATCGATATAGACCATTTCAAACGCTTTAACGACCATTATGGACATCTTATAGGCGATGAGTGCTTGAGAGCTGTTGCCACGGCTCTGGGCAGTTGCTTCATTTCGCCTTGCGCCGTAGCACGATTCGGCGGTGAAGAGTTCATTGCCGTTTTGCCAGATACCTCTCATGATGAGGCCCGCAGGATCGCTCACCACGTATTGCAAACCATACGTGAACTAAACATCGCCCATCTGGGACGTACAGATGGCATCTCGGTCATCACTGTCAGCATCGGATTAGCGCACAGTGCGAGTAGTGCGCTAACCGATAGCACCTCACTTCTGGATCAGGCTGACAAAGCTCTGTATCGAGCTAAAAGAGGTGGCCGCAATCGTCTAGAGGATACGGGATTTATTTTTTCTCAAAACGATGAGTCGCTTCTAACCCCGGAGGATATCCGAGAGGCGTTAGCAACAGACCAATTCGACCTGCACTTCCAACCGCTGTATCAACTCGAACCTTATCAGCTCACTGGATACGAAAGCCTTATTCGCTGGCTGCATCCCAAGCTCGGAAATGTGCCACCTGATTTATTCATCGCAATGGCAGAACGCAGCGGGCTGATTAATGCTGTAGGTGACTGGGTTTTGGATAAATCCTGTGAAGCGGCCAGCCGCTGGCATGACGCTGTCAACATATCAGTGAACCTTTCACCTATACAGCTTGCCAACACAGATTTTCCGATGAAAGTGGCGGGTGCATTACTTAAACATGGTCTCGCGAGCCATCGGCTAATATTGGAAGTAACCTAAGGCGTGCCTCTGCGTATAAATGATCAACTATTGAGTACAGTTTCCGGTCTCTGCAACTTGGGCGTACGACTGGCTCTGGACGATTTCGGTCAAGGTCATGCCAACTTGGCTTATTTACTGAAGCTTCCATTCCATTGTTTGAAGGTTGACCGTCAGGTACTCAGAATTGAAAACAAAGCCCAACGCGAGGAGGTGTTGACGGCCCTTTTGAAACTGGGGCATGCATTTGATCTCAAAGTGTTAGCGGAAGGCGTTGAGACTGCTCAGGATCTCGAGTTGTTGCGTACTCTAGGCTATGACCATGCGCAAGGGTATTATCTTGGACGTCCTCAACCGAATACATTTTCTTGTGACTCGTTACCCCCCACGCAGTCGCTGGCGCCCCATTGTCATCTTCATATAGTGTTAGGTAACTGACTGAACTTAATGCTAAGATTATTAGTCGACGTTCTCGATAATCTAAAGTCCGCTCCTTTTGCTACCCCACATACTGTTGTATCGGATGCCAAATAGAGAGTGCAACCGCCGGATCACTTAGGAAGTGGTTCTTGTGTTCAGCCGCCTCAGCCTACTCGCTAGGCACTTTGCCGTGGATTTGCGGTGTGCGAATGGACCACGTGGTAGCGTATCGGGCCTGATCTGAACGTTTGGCACTACGAGTACTCCGTTCATCAGGTAAAGCGTATGTTGAACTAAGATTGTGCCATGCAGATCAATAGGTTATTGATAACCTAGAGGGCATTTCCATGATCAAGGCACTTCCCTTACCTTTACTCTTCGCATTAGCGCTTGGCTTGCCTGGCTGTGAAAAATCGTCCGAAGACCACACGCAAGATGCCAACAAGCATTAACAAGCGTCCGATCAGAAACAGGTTGAGGGTAATCCCGGGCAGGCCGCTGATGAGAAGGCTCAGGCTGATAAGGACTATGCTGAGGCTCATGAAGTCCGAGCTTCTGAAGATCGCCATCAGGCCCCATCCTTAGCTGTGCCTGGGTATATCAAAGCTCCAGAAAAAAACTGATCGCGAGGATAATGCTCACCTCCCACGCGCGGGCGTGAGATTAATTTTCCTTGCCGCCGACGCGCCCGATAATTTCTGGAACAGGTGCATCTCAGCGCTGCATCCCTGCGCAGGATGGCGGAGCTGAATGCAGCAAAGTCGCCGAGATGGCGGTGTGTTCGAGACGGTGTGCAGATAAAGCGCATCCCCTCGGGCAGACCCGATCGCCTTTAATGCTAGAGTTCGGTAGGTGTGTTCGCCATCCGCTTACGCCATGGCTGCACCTTGGCGATATCCGCCTCGTGTTCCAGGGCATTGGTGGCTGCCGTTGCGCGCAGCCCGTGTACGAGTCCCGCAACCTCTACCCCTGCAGCTCTGGCGTAGTGCCCTACCACCGCATAGAGGCCGTCGGCGCTGATCCCTGCACCCGTTGCGCGGCCGCGCAGCGGGTGGAAGAGGGGAGCCGTGCTGTCCTGCTGATCATGGCCGCAAACGCATACCGGATCTTGTTGCCATCTGAGCCACCTCGATTGCCTGCTTTCTGTACTGATTCATACGGCAGGAAGTGTCACAGCGGGCTTTAACAGACTGGCGAGCGTTATATGAATGCGGGCCTGCTGGAACCTACCGCAGCGTTCCAGCTCGGCGGCCATCTCCAGATGCCAGTCCCTCATTTATAGTGACCACAGGCTACGAAGCCGAAGTGAGTCATGATCTGCCTGCCGGAGTCGCGTTCCTGCAAAAGCCTTGGAGTTTGGACCAGCTGGTTCAGACAGCTAGGCACATGCTCAAAACGGCCACTGATC
>NZ_JBDFPL010000022.1:0-9158 GCF_039672565.1 Pseudomonas sp. Ps21-P2 | reverse complement strand
GGCCGTGCTGACAAAACCGTTCTCCATCGAAACCATGCGCTTACGCATCCACACAATGGTCGAGAACGCCAAGTTACCGTGAAAGCATTTGATCGAATGGCCTAACTGATAAGTCATAGCGCCAAGGAATAACTTACAAGCGTGGTTGAGCAGGCATGGCCGTCAATAACTGGCCGCTCTCAGCGGGCTTACATGCCACCTCTACAGCCAGCGCGAATAGCTTAGTGCCTACGTGCTCGACAAAGCGTCCCACGCGAAAAGGCTCGCAGACGTGAATCGGCCTGGCCATTTGTCGTGGTGCGGACTGCCGAGCACCCCGCGCCCGGCACCACATTCGAACATGGCCTGCAACGTTTACTTGAATTCCGCTGCGCATCAGTGACCTCGTGCCTGAAGGGCGGAAATCCGCTCGATCCAGAGGCCGTGCACCTGAGCTTCAAGAAACAGATACACCTCTGGTTCAACGGCCTGCACATCCTGCAGGGCCTGGATAAAACCGTGACAGAACTGAAAACAGTGTTCGACTTGAACCTCTGCATAGGTCGCGCAGGGCCAGGCGCCAAGTGGCGTATGCCGGCTCGCTCAAACCACGCGGCAGATCCGAGGTGTCCAGAAAATCGAGATCGGCAGGGGACATAACCAGCTCCTAGGCAACAAGGGACCTGGGCGCAGGCCAGGGCAGGTTTATGGTGTTAATCCCCGGCATACTTGCGTCCATCAAGCAGCAAAAAAAAACCGCTGGAGCGGGCCATGCGGTGGGGCGTACGAACAGAGCTGCCGTTATGTGCAGTGGCTCAGTTCGGCCGCTTGGGCACCCAATCGCCGTCGACATAATCGCCCTCTGACGTCGGGGCAGGTTTGCTCAGGTAAAACAGCGTGCAGGGAGTATTGTCGCTGGTCCAGCCCGGGACAATCTGCAGCAACTCATGCCCTGACTGAAGCAGTCGATTCGCTTCGATGACATCACTGGCTTCAACTATCTCTTTTACGTGGGCAAGGCTCATGTGGACTCCGAGTTACTGCAGGGTGGCCGCTCCAGCTTGGCCCGGCCGATTTCACACAGCCTAGGTCGAACGCTCACTAGGCCCGCATTTGATCTCAATCGGATTGTCGAAAGAAACCTCCTCGGGACGGCGACTCAAGCTCCACGAGTTTGGCGCTTAGCCCAGTAGCACTAAGGCGCTAACCGCCAGGATGCGAATCAAGCGCTCGCCACTTGCAACAGGTTATCTCCGCAGGCAACAGCTTCCATTCTCAAAAACGACCGATTCGCAACAGATTGCAGTACAAACCCTGCTCATACACCAGCCGTGTCAGTCAGGACAGAAACACATCGCTCCCACACAAGCTGTATGGGGATGATCACGTTAGCCCGTGGGCATCGCCATCCTGCGCCTCAACAGCTGCTTGCCGACTGCTTGTCCTTTGAGCTCGACATAGTGATAGGTCGCACTGGAAATCGTCACTACCGCCGTCAGAATCAGCAGAACCATCAGGTTATTCAGCCAGACATGGCCGGTATCCAGGTAGCGGATATCACCTTGCATGGGCGCGGCTTCAAAGCCGGTTTTTTTCTGCACCACCATAAAAGCCGAAATCACGAAGAACAGTACGGCCAAGTGGGTCAAGTAGATGGAGTAAGACCACTGCCCCAAGCGAGCGAAGAATTCGTGCTTGAGCACGCGCGACAGCGCTCCGCCATCAAAAGCAAATAGCATGATGGTCACGCAGAACACCATGCTGGCTGACGCTATTTTCTGCGGCAACTCCGAGGTCAGCACCCACCAGATGGCAATGGCTGCGAAGGCTTCCAGTGCGCTCAGCAATGCGAAGCCAGGGACAACCCAGCGTCTTAGACGGCTGAAAAGGGCGTAAGCCAATGCCCCGGCAAAGAAACATCCCAAGCCTTTTTGCGCATAAACGGTCATTACATCGATATGGTTGGAAAGCAGAGCAAATCCACTGAGGGCAATGAATGTCCACAGAAGGTATCGGCGAGTCGAAGCCATGAAAAGGGTTGCGGCGAACACCATGTAGGTCCAGTACTCGATGCTGATGCTCCAGGACGCGGTATTGAATGACAGGTTTTCCGTCAAGCGCGTCCAGCTTTGCAGCAACATGAGATTGGGTAGGATCTGCGACGGCGCGTAGATGCCGGTGAAGGGTGTCTGATTGAAGGAGAAACCCTGTTTATAGGCGGCGTACTTCAGGACCTCCAGACCAATGAAGACTGCAAGCATGAACGCGTGCAGGGGTAACAGGCGAAAGGTGCGCGAAATCAGGAAATGGCTTAAGTCCCGTCCGCGCTTGCTACCGTAAGCGTGAGCCATGACGAAGCCGCTAAGGACGAAGAAAAATTCGACCAGCAGGTCGGCATTAGCGAAAAACTTCCACTCCGTAATGCTGCCTACAAGATGGGTGTGGTAAAGGACGATCGCTATCGCGCTGATACCGCGCATGCTGTCCAACGCGTGAAACCGGGTCATTTCCTGCATGTAATCCCCCAATCAGTTGCCATCGCTCGAAAGCGCCTAAAGCAACCCATGGGGGTTCGGTCGCGTCACTACCTAAGGCAATACGATAGTGCAGGGATAGTTTTGTGCAAGGGGCAGGAGTCGAGACTTACTGCGGAATGAGGCGAGGCATCGTTGGAGGCCTCCAGTCACCCGCAGGTGACTCCTGTGTAATTCAGAGAGGCGGCGTTGCTACAGGTGAGCGACATCCGGGAGCGCCGGGGGGCAAAGGCGGCAAGATGCACTACCTGCCGTTGCACCCGGTAGCGGCCGGGCGTACATAGGAAGCTCAGGACATGACAGGAAAGTGCCGCTGTTCATACCGTTGCGCGGCAAGCTGACCGGTGCCGGGATCGCCTACGGCATCTATGCCTTGGTCACGGCCTATGCGAAAAAGGCCGGTATTGAGGTCGACGGCTTGGGGGTATATGGACTCCGAGCGACGGCGGCCCTAATCCGAATAACCCGAAGCTGCTTCAGTCACAGATGAAACCGAAATTAAGGGCATTGCGTTCCTTGCCTTGTCGCGCTGAGCACCTGTTGAAGCACGCTCGATAGCTGCTCAACAGAGTAGGGCTTATGCACAAGCTTAAAACCTGTGGCGCCATTCTGCGCGAATATATGGCTGTAGCCAGTAGCCAGTACCACCGGCAAATCTGAGTACAACCGTTGAATTTCCTGGCCTAAATCGATTCCGCTCATGCTCGGCGTTTCAGACACGGCCAGTGCCATGTGCCATGGCTTCAACGGTCGCGTCTGACTCCGCGATCATCTCTGCCACTCGACTGGCAAGCACGTCTAAAGCCAACGGTTTGGTGAGTAGCTGCATGAAAGGACCTAGAAAATCGGCCCGCACCATAGCCCCCTCTGCATATCCTGTGAGGAACAACACTGGAAGACGCGGCTTACGTTGTTGAAGAATCTCGGCTAATTGCCGCCCGTTCATGCCCGGCAATCCGACATCGGTAAGCAAGAGGTCCACTTTTTGCAAATCGTTGTACACCTTCAGGGCTTCTTCACCACTGCGGGCCTCGTACACCCGATATCCAAGCTCTTCTAGCACTTCATGATTGATCAGGCGCACAGAGTCATCGTCTTCGACCAAGAGGATGGTCTGACCTTGTCCTGCGGTGACCCGCAAGGCGGCGCTCGGGTGATCTTCGTCGATCCCCTGATGCTCCGGTAAAAAGATTGAAACGACAGTTCCTGCGCCGGTTTTACTCTCAATGGAAAGACGACCGTTGCTCTGTTTAGCGAATCCATAAACCATGGATAATCCCAGGCCAGTGCCTTGGCCTATAGGTTTGGTAGTGAAGAACGGCTCAGTAACCTTGTTTAGGAGATCTTCGGGGATGCCATAACCGGTATCACGTATCTGCAGACAGACCTGCTGAAAAGAGCTCGTCCCTGTTCCCGCATCAAGGAAGGTGGCAATGGTTAACTCACCGCCATCAGGCATGGCGTCTCGTGCGTTGATCACCAGGTTGAGAACCGCGTTCTCTAACTGGTTGGAGTCCACAAAGATCAAGTGTTGGTCCACGCTCAGCTCGATTTTGAGAACGATGTTCTCCGTAACCGTACGGTTGAGTAGATCAGCGAGCGATCGGATAAGCTCATTGACCGAAACTGCTTTTGGATGCAGCGACTGGCGTCGAGAGAAGGCAAGCAGACGGTGCGTCAGAGAAGCAGCTCTTTGTGCTGAACTCTGCGCTGCGTCCATAAACCTATCGATTCCGTCCAGGCGTCCCTTGTTTATTCGAAGTTTCACAAGGTCGAGCGCGCTGATAACGCCCGTGAGCATATTGTTGAAGTCGTGAGCAATACCTCCGGTCAACTGCCCCACTGCTTCCATCTTCAAGGATTGGCGCAATTGCTCTTCGGCACGCGCGCGTTCTTCACTCTCGGCCTTGAGCTGCTCGACAGCCGCATTCAACTGACGAGTCCTCGCTTCAACCTGAATCTCAAGCTCTTCATTGAACCTGCGCAGAGTCAGTTCAGCTTGCTTCTCCTCGTTGATGTCGACGATCACAGCAGCTGCACCGATGATCGACTGCTTCTCATCGTATAAAGGAACAGCACTGACACGCATCCATGACTCTGTGCCGTCATTTAGGCGATGGTAAAAATCCAAGCCAGCTACCGGGTCTCCTCTCAGCGCTCTAGCACCCGGAAACATATCGGGCTCCAACTGCCTACCATGAGCATCAAGCCCTACCCACATAGTAGCGACTTCCGGTTGTCTGGAAGGGATGATGCCTCCCGGCACATAGCGCCGGTACAAAGGATTGCTGACGAGAGATGTACCTTGCGTGTCCATGAAGCACACACCCAATGGAATATTTTCAAGCAGGATATGTAATCGCCTCCTCTCCTCCGCCAATTGCTCAATGCTCTCGCGCATTTCGAATTGGCGCATACGCGAACGCCATGCGGCGGCGGTAGCACTCAGCAACGATGCTGAACTGAGCGGGCGCTCCAGCACGACCACGTGCCCCGCCGATTTAGGGAGCCTGCGCCGAGCGATCTCGGTGTCTCGGCCAGACCGGCTTTTATTGGACGCGAGGAGGATGATTGGAATCTCGGACCAGCGTGGTTGAAGGTCGAGTGCTGCTCCAAGGCTAAGTACCTCACCGGAAAGACTCTCCTCGGTGAGTATCACAAGACCAGTGCTTTCACCGACGGCCGCCGAAAGTGAGTGCAAATCACTATGGACTTCAATCGGGTAGGTCTGGCCGAAGAGCTTGCGCAAAGCAATTGCATCTCCCTGGAAGGGAGCCACCACAAGCAGATTTCTACCTTCAGAGAATCGCTCAGTCGACACGCTTTCGTTCTTCCATCAAGGGCAGGTCTGCGCCGAAGTACTCCGGCGTTCCAGTCAACACGCCACGGAAATTGGCCAGTGGTTCACCAACGCGCACGCCTTTCGAGTCAATGCGAAGCTCCCGAATCGCGTCTTCATGGGCGCCGCTACGGTTCTTCAGGACAGAAATTGCTTTACGCAGCCGTCCCTGCGCCTCAAAGAACCGGATAAGGATCACAGAGTCTGCAACGTAGGAAATATTGAGATTTGTTGACATTGAGCCGACCAGGCCGTGCTGAGGGTTGATCAGGAATGTGACCACACCAAGCTGGCTGAGATAGGAAAGCAATTCGTGCATCTGCAAGATCAGCTGCTGCTCCTGTGGCATCGCTGCCAAGTAGCCGTTCAGGCTATCAACCACGATCATGGTGCAATTGCGCTCTTCAACTTCGGTGCGCACGCGCCAGGAAAATTCCCCTGGTGAGATCTCTGCCGGGTCGATTTGTTGAATGACCAGGCGACCGCTGGAAATGTGACTACTCAAATCCATCCCCATGCTATCCGCACGCAAAACCAGAGTAGCGACGCGCTCGTCAAATTCGTAGATAGTGCAGTTCTCACCCCGACTGCAAGCCGCTGCAAGATAAGCCAGCGCAATAGTGGTTTTGCCAGAGCCGGCAGGCCCGGTTACCAGGGTGCTAGTCCCCCTTAGCGGACCTCCTACCAATAGTTCATCCAGGGCAGCAACCCCACTACCTACAGGCTCTGCGGTGAACGGCACATGATGGGTGGCCGCGATTAGCCGCGGATACACTTCGAGTCCGCCCCTGCGGATAGTGAAGTCGTGAAAGCCCGCAACGAAATCAACACCGCGTAATTTTTGTATTTGAAGGCGCCTGCGGGCGGCTCCGAAATCCAGAGTCAGCCGTTCAAGGGTGATGACGCCATGACAAAGACTGTGAAGGTGGTTGTCTCTTTCCCCATTCGAAGCCGTAAGATCGTCCACCAGCAGGATGGTTATGTCCCGACCAGCAAAATACTGCTTTAGGGCTAACACCTGACGGCGATAACGCAAAGGATCCTGAGCCAGAAGGCGCATCTCGGAAAGGCTGTCAAATACCACCCTTTTCGGCTTTATCCTGTCCACTCGCTCCTGGATTAGCTTGATGATGTCACCCAGTTCTGCCTCCCAAGGGTGCAGGATGGACTGTTCATAACCCGTGCCCAGCACCTCCTCGGTTGAAGAAAGCTCAAAAAGGTCAATGCCGTCCAAAGTCCAGCCATGCGACTGCGCGACGCCTTCCAACTCTTCGCTGGTTTCTGAAAGGGTAATGTACAGGACGGACTCGTCGGCTTTTACTCCCTCCAGCAAAAACTGAAGGCCAAGCGTAGTCTTGCCAGCCCCAGGCGTTCCTTCCAGAAGGTAAAGCCGATTGCTGGGTAGGCCTCCTCTCAACACTGAATCGAATCCGACATTGCCGGTTGATATCACTGGGCGCAACGAGGCCATTTTTTTAAACCTTGATAGGGAGGCAAGCGTTAAAGCTTAGGGCTTCCAGTATGAAGCCGCGTAAATACCAACGCTACGAAAACAAGCTTGCGACCGTTAAGACGGTTATTGAATATCAGTCAGTACACCAGCAGGACGGAATTTGGCATGCAACCGTTCTCTCCCCAACTAAAATACGAAGGCAAAAGCGGCTGCTATCGCGGAATGTGCTGCAAATGCTAGACTTCGCGTCTACTCCAGCGTCAGCAGAGGTCGTCATGCCCGCTCGATCTGCTCCCTCCCAGCTGGAGGCTCACCTGACCTCTTCGGTCACCGCGACAGATGTACCATCAGATATCGCGTTGCTGCACGCGATCAGTACCGAGTTGATCGGTGAACAACACCTGGAGACGCTATACGGCAAGATTGTGGACGCGGCAGTGTCCATCACCGGCTCCCAATTCGGAACAATGCAACTGCTTTGCCCCGAGGGCCACGCGTCGGGCCACGGTGGCAAACTTCAGTTGCTTTGCTCGCGAGGACTGTCTCCAGAGGCGATCAACTTCTGGCAGTGGGTCAGCCCAACGGCTCATAGCAGTTGTACTCAAGCGCTCAAGCTGGGTAAGCGGGCCATCATTCCGGACTTCGAGGAATGGGCAGAAATTGCCGGGACTGAAGACTTGTCGGCGTTTCGCAGCACGGGCATACGATCGGCGCAGACCACCCCACTGCTCTCACGCTCTGGTCAGTTGTTGGGGATGATATCGACTCACTGGCGCGATGCGCATCATCCCTCCGAGCGGGATCTGAAGCTGCTGGATATTCTGGCGCGACAGGCAGCTGATCTGCTCGAACGTACCATTGCTGAAGAAGCACTGCGAGCGCGCGAGCAGGACCTCGAACGCACCTGCCATACGCTCCGTGACACCGAGGCAAAACTGAGGCTGCTCAATGAAGCTCTGGAGCAGCGTGAAATGAGCCGTACAGCCCTGCTCATGGAGCTGGAAGACAAGCTGCGCCAGTCACAAAAAATGGAAGCAGTGGGTCAGTTGACTGGAGGTATCGCTCACGACTTCAGTAACTTGCTTACAGGTATCTCAGGCTCCCTGGGCTTGCTGAAATTGCGTGTGGCCCAAGGCCGAGTGTTGGACCTCGACAGGTACATAACGATGGCACAAAGCTCCACCGATCGCGCTGCGGCACTGACGCATCGGCTGCTTGCGTTTTCGCGTCGTCAAACCTTGGAGCCGCTGCCCACCGACGTCAACAACTTGATGCACGAAATAGCCGATTTCGCTCGGCCTCTGATGGGGCAAAAAATCGAGCTCGATGCTCATGGCGATTCAAACCTGTGGCTGGCCTATGTCGATGCCAGCCAGCTTGAAAATGCACTTTTAAATCTATGCATAAACGCCCGGGATGCAATGCCGGACGGCGGTCGCATCACGCTCAATACGACCAACCAGCAGATAGATCAATCCGCAGCGCAAAGTGAAGGTCTCGCTGAAGGCCAGTATTTGTGCATTTATGTCAAGGACACAGGGTCGGGCATTCCGCCCGAAACCCTGGCTCATATATTTGAGCCGTTTTTTACCACCAAGCCCGTCGGCCAGGGCACCGGACTTGGCCTTTCGATGGTCTATGGCTTTGCCAAGCAATCAGGTGGTCAGGTGCGCGTCTGGTCGAGCGTGGGTGAAGGCACCACAATCTGCATCTATTTGCCGCGTTATCTTCAGGAAATTTCCGAGGCTCCGGGCAAATCCAGTTGATCAGTGCGCGGTCAGCTTATGGCAGATGGCTTGCAGCTGAGTCAAGGTGAATGGCTTGTTCAACCAGTGCACATGATCATAGTCCAACGTGTTTACCGCAGCATGGAAACCTGAGGCGACGACTACAGGCACCTGCGGTACCAGGTCATGCAGCCTTTGGACCAGCTCGAGCCCGTCGATACTGCCAGGCATTCTCAGGTCAGTGATCAGCAGATCTGCATCGAAACCATTATGCTGAATGTGACTCCAGGCTGAATCTGCCTCGCAGAATGCTTTGACTCTATGGCCTTCCATTTCCAGAATTTCGACCATGATGGTCAATATGTCCTGCTCATCCTCGACAAGAATGATGGTGCTCATGAGGTAATTCCTGTCGTGACGATCAGACCTGTCTGAGCGATGTCTGAGCATTTGAGTGCATGTAACTGATTGGACACACCGATCTAGAAATCGAGCCTTTGCTCCGATGAGCGGGGCAAAAAAGGGAATTGATTTCTACACGGGCCGGCGGGCTTTAGCAGACCACTCCCCCACGCTGATTCTTCGACCTCTCTAACCAACGTTAGGCCTGCGACGGCGCAGCGACT
>NZ_JBDFPL010000021.1:0-10142 GCF_039672565.1 Pseudomonas sp. Ps21-P2 | reverse complement strand
GGCTCAGGAAGCACAGGCCTACGCCGGCGCTCGCCTGAAGGCAGCGTTCTAACAAGCCTCTGGCTGCTGCGATGTCAAACCGTAGCAGCCAGTACCTTGGCTTACAGCTGGGTCAAATCGTAGCTCACCCAAGAGCAGCGTCAGCAAGACGATGACCAGCAAGCCTAGATGACCAGTTGAATGAAGAGCGAGACATCTAAAAAAGCCGCCGCCTACTATGCCAAGGCGTGCGGCCGAAGTACGCGTTCATCAAGAAGCACTCAACTGATTACCCGGTACGGCGCCTTTGCCAAACTCTCAGGGTACACCCCAGCGGCTCCTACGCTTGGCTGGGCGAGCCTCAATCTGCCCGACAAAAACGTATCTCTTATGATCGTAAGCTTTTATGTCGCGTTCCATAACGGGGTTTACGTTAAATGCCTGCTTTTATCCGGCGGGTAACTTCGCTGGATCGCAGCAGGCTGTGGCTTCTTAGTGGCCGGTAACCCGAGCGCCTTTGAGCATCTATAGTCCACCGGTTGAATCCACAACCCATAGCGGCTTTTCAGCGCAGGCGAACTATCATTCCAAGGTCGGTCGACACCAAGATTTCTATAAGACCCGACACATGCATTCTTACGAATACGGTAAGCTGTTTCCCGCTATCCCACACAGTTAACGCTTCCTCTGAGGCTCATAAATTCCGTGAAACGAATAGCTTGATCTCTCTGACCCAAACTCCGATGCCTTCTACATCTAGATGAAAACGGAAAGCGAACCATCCATCATCGCCTTCTGGGCTGATCTGGTCGACGCTTATCACTTTACGCACGGCTTTAAGCGGCGTGGAGGGAGCGTTTATCCCCAGCTGTTCTGAGTACGGAATAGATGCCATACGTATAGTTTCGAGCTTTATCAGCTTTGGTAACCAAGGTGAACCGAGAAATTCCGTTGAGTATTCTCGGATCCGGGTTCCGTAAGTCGGAGCATAAAAAACCTCACCTCGGATTGTGGATAAGCAAGTTTTTATCTTTTGCGGAAGAGAGTCTATACCGCTCACTCGCGCCAGTTGGCCATTCAAAATGAAAAGATCATGCTCATCGCTTAAAGCCAAGTCCATCGGAAGGCGGTGCGCATCGATTCGAGGAAAGCTTCCCATGACGCCTACCTTGATCAATGTTCCCTTGTCAGATTTAGACCACGCAGGCGGACAAGATAGCTCACGCCCATCGCCGAGATCGTTGACCAGTACGAATTTGTCATATGCGTCTAGATCACCAAATCGGTCGATGTACTCAATTAGCTGCCATAAATCGCCGATTACGAAGTGATCCAACAAAAACGTCCAAGTTTTTTCCTCTACGGCAACGAGTTCCCCAACAAAGACAATGTAAGGACCTACTGCGATGAAATCAGTGGACTGCGGCGCGGACTTCATCCTTTCCATCTCTAACTTTATAGCATCCTCATGCTCCGTTTTCATTTGATGAAGCAGCGAAGTCGGATATGAAGCAGGATTAACATCGATCAAACGACTATGGGTTTGGCAAAGCCAAATTCCGTTTTCTATACTCGCGCGCTGTTCCTGCGTCATTTCACTATCGTATCGTTCTCCACCTGGCGCAGCTGCTGTTATGTGAGCGGCCACCCCTATACTCACATGCTTATCTGAGGCTTCGTCGCTTGGCCCGGCGGTTGCTATGCCACACTTAGAAAATGAGCATCGATAACCTGCCCTTAAAGCGAGGGCTGTCCTAGTTTTGGAAGCAAAGTCGTCTCGGTTAGGCCTGGTTTTTTTTGAGTCAGCGCCGGGGGAAGCTGCGGTCATTCTGTCCTTGTCCTGTTTGATCGTTCTGAGACATTCCGAAATTAGTCCGGATCGTTCCCAGAGAGCAAGAGGAAAGCGTTGACGGCGCAGAAAGCACGGCAGAAATTGGAATGGCGGCTGTCCGATAGTGAAGCGAACCGAAGTTTGGTGAGCCGCTCAGGAGGACACTTGCTTACCGCAAGCCAGTTGCCTTGCCGTCTGATGGGCGATGAACGAAGTGAGGGACCGCTTCTGGCCGTTAGCAGCCCTTTACGAAGACCACCTCACAATCAGGGCACCAAAGCAATTCAGTGTCCATACATGTTTATCGATCAATACTTGGATGTCGATGTGGGGACCAAGCGCCACTAGCCGCTATCCATTCATTTCCTTTCTTCGTTAGCGTTACTTCCCCGTTTGAACTAGCTAGGTAACCCCAGTCTAGAAGATCCAGTTCCATATCGTTCTTGTGTAGGGCCACCGTTAACCCACCAACTCGACGCAGCTGCTCCGCATGATCAAAATCCAAGCTTGGCGGCTCTGGATTTGGTTTTCTAGGAGTGACGATAGGGGCTGGTGGAACCGCCGCAGCCTGAGTTGGGACTGAATTTTTCCGTGGAAAAAATCTTTTAAAATATCGCAAAAAATCCATTGCTGGCACTCGCTGTTGTTGTCTGTAACTGTATATCGACCTTTCATAAGAAATATTTAATGCCTGATCTTGATGTGCGGGCGCAGGAACGCGTACTCCCCCACCAATCCGGAGCTGCCCCGAGGTGTCAGTGACAAAGTCGTCCTGAACACCTTGGAGTTCCGTTTGCAGCCCCTCGTAACAGGCTAACCGAGGCGGTGAATTGCCCTCTGGTTCTGTAGACGCGAATGAATGACAGCTATTGGCCGATTGCTACCCTTCGTCCTTAGCATCCAAGTCGCAGTGATCGTACTTTGGAAAATGTGCAGAGAAAGCCGCATGCGCTCTGTTGTTAAATTTCCTCTTCCAACACTTCGCTCTTTCTTGATGTGTCGTATACATATTGCGCTCTTTCCAGCGCGGAGCCGTTGGCGAGCGACCAGTTGTAAAGGGCGGCGAATGGTTCGCGAAGCGAGCAGCCTAGATCGGTAATGGTGTACTCGACGCCGATCGGTCGCGTGGGCAGGACTTTGCGACTGATAAGGCCATTGCGCTCCAAGCGCTTCAATGCGTCAGACAAAGCCTTGTGGGTAATGCCTTCAAGCCGGCGCTTGAGATCATTGAACCGCGCTGGCTGCGTGCAAAGCACACTCAGGATCAGCACCGTCCACTTATTAGCGATATGTTCGAGAATAGGCCGCGTCGCGGTCACATCAAGCGGCAGCTCAAGTACGTCTTTAGACATGGGTATACGCCTCGATATCTAAGCACCATCAGGTGCCTTCTTGTGATTAGATATAGGAATGATAGCTTGTTCTTCATCACTAATGATGGGAGGACGTATGAGCACTCTTTCAGGAAAAATTGCGGTTGTGGTCGGTGGCCATGGTGGTATTGGTGGTGCTATCGCAAAGCGGTTCGCGGCGGAAGGCGCCACCGTTTACGCCACAAGTCGTCGCGCCGAAGAGGGGGGCAGCGAGCTTGCGGCCGGCAGGCTGTACGCCCGCCGCGTTGATGCTTCAGATTTGACGGCGCTCGCTGCCTTCTTCGAGGCGGTGAGCAGCGAGGCCGGGCGGGTGGATGTGCTCGTCGTCAACGCCGGTATCTCCGAGTTCGCGACACTAGATGACATCAGCGAGGATCATTTCGACAGGACGTTCGACCTCAACGTGCGTGCGTTGCTTTTTGCCGCCAAGGCTGCAACGGCGATCATGCCGGATGGTGGCTCTATCGTGCTGGTGGGGTCGATCGCCGATACGATCGGCACTAAAGGCTATAGCGTCTATGGGGCGACCAAGGCCGCTGTACGCTCATTCGCGCGCACCTGGGCCAATGAACTGGCTACCCGCAACGTCCGCGTTAACGTCGTGGCACCGGGCCCAACCGACACCGCGATGATGGCGGCGGCGTCCGACGAGGTGCGCGAGACGCTGACGAAGCTGATCCCGCTCGGACGTATGGCGCGAGTAGAGGAAATAGCCTCGGCCGCGCTGTTTCTGGCAAGCGACCAAAGCAGTTACATCACTGGAGCCGAGCTGCCGGTCGACGGCGGCATGGCTCAGGTCTGACCTGAGCCGCCTTTCGAAAGATATGGCCCGGCGATTTCATCCAGATCTCCGACAGTGCGCTACGTCAATGCCGGCGTTCACTAGGGGATTTCAGCCAGCCAATGATGTTAAGGAGAGGTATTTGACGATTTCCTGGCTGTAATCTCCCTTGGTGAAAAAGGATCGCTTTCGACCCAAAGCAGCCGCTCCGACTGAGGGCCTTTGCCATCTGCTACCGCTACCTGCGTGGAACGGAATTTGTGGTAAATCGACGTGAAGTCAAAGCCTATGGCGGTTCATTGCCGCCACAGGGCAAATCCCTAACGCAGGGCATAAACGTAGGCATCAGCCTGGTCACCAGAAAAAAGCGTCACTTGCGTAAGGACACGCTGATACTCCTCACCCTCGAATTCATCCAAATCAGCCCAGTGGTTTTCGAAATTTTCCGAGATAAAGACGTGCCCTTGAATTTCTTTTCCTGTCTCGCTGATCACCAGTCCTGGAAAGCCCATACTGGCACCCCACCCTTCTTGGACGAGCTCTCCTCTGAGACTGGCCGCTTCCCATGTTCCACCAATGTTTTGCATTACATGTTCATTGGGACGGCCTGGGCCAAGAGAGCCATAGACGAAGAGTCGATTCATTTTTAGAGACCTGTGAAGTGAATCACGAACTTTGAAGGATTGATTAGGGCGAAGCAAGCCGAGACATTACCCATGCTTAAAGCCACAGCTGTCGCCGTATTCCTGAAATCTTCGACGGCTTTGGTCGACAGAGCGAGCAGCCATGGGTTGCGTTGCACCATATTCTCGACACCGCGCGAGGGTGAGCTCTTGCGTAGGCTTCAATCCCCTCTATTAATATTTCACCTTGTAGGTCGGTGAATCCTCAGGCCGGTTCTCCCGGCGATCATAAATCTTGGTCGTGCTGATGTTGGCATGACCCAGCCAGGCCTGAAATTTGGCGATGTCGGCTTCATGCTCCAAAGCGTTGGTGGCTGCGATTGTCCTGAGCCCATGGACCCCTAGGCCGTCGACCTTAATCCCGGCCTTTTTCGCGTAGGCCATGACCACGGTATAGATGCCGGTTGGCCGTGATGCCAGCGCCGCTCAGCTTGCCGCGCAACGGGGTGAAATTGGCACCTTCCTGTCGACCAGATGATGCCCCGAGCTTTCCAGGTAAAGATGGATGCGCCCGGCCGCCACCGGGTGCAACGGCAGGTAGCGCACCTTGCCGCCCTTGCCGTGCACTTCAGATGCTGGATCCCGCGGCGTTCCTGAATGTCGCTCACCTGCAGCAGCGCCGCTTCTTCACGGCGCAGCCCGTGATAGAGAAGAACAGCCAGTAGCGCCTGGTCGCGCTGCCCTTTAAGGGTCGTTTCATCCGGGGCTTCGAGCAGCGCCTTGGCCTGGTGATCGCCCAGTGCCGGTGTCTTGCCCTCGTTGCTTTCAATCTTCGGTGGTTTCACTCCATGCGCGGTATTGCCGCCGGCGATCGCATTGCTCTCCAGGAGGTGATCAAAGAGGCTTGCCTGCGCGGTCAACTTGCGGCGCATCGTGGCGCCCGCCAAGCCGCGACATCCATTTCTCTGCTAACGGCTGCTTTGGCTCCAAAGCAGCCGCTCAGGCTCTGGGCCTTTGCTACCTGTTACCTGCGTAGAAAGAAGGGTTTCAGCGATTTCTCGCGACAAATGCAGGTCGAACGCAGGGAGAAAACCTCTCTAGTACCTCCAGCCAAAACCCTGCATCCCATCATGAGCGTGACTAATATTTTTTTGAAATCAATTCGTTTTTGTTCATGTAGTGTCCGCTTTAAACTGCGCCCAGCTCTTCACCAAAGTCAGGCTTATGGCCATCGAGTGAGGAAACAGACTGCGGGCCGAAGCTGAACAAGCCAGAAGCTGATTCAGATTTGCCTGAAAAATTAGGGTGCCAGCTACGATGAACAACGAATTCACATTTGCGATCAAGAGCATTTGTTTTGACGAGAATTACTCCCCATCAAGCAATACGCGGATCACCACCAACTTTGCCAACCTGGCCAGGGGTGAAAGCCGTCAGGAGAATCTGCGCAACACGTTAAAGATGATCGATAACCGCTTCAACGCGCTGGCCCATTGGGACAATCCTACCGGTGATCGTTACACGGTCGAGCTGGACATCATTTCCGCCGAGATGAACATTGAAGCAGGCAGCAGTGAGCATGCCATCCCGCTGATTGAAATTCTTAAAACCACCATTGTTGATCGCCATACCGACGAGCGCATCAGTGGCATCGTGGGGAACAACTTCTCCTCGTACGTGCGGGACTATGATTTCAGCGTGCGTCTGTTGGAGCACAACAAGAACCAAGCCGGTTTCAGCACGCCAGAGGATTTTGGTGATCTGCACGGCAAGCTGTTCAAGTGCTTCGTCAATTCGTCGGCTTACAAGGAGCATTTCGACAAACCGCCGGTGATCTGCCTTAGCGTTTCAAGCACCCGCATATACCACCGCACCGAGGATCAGCACCCAGTATTGGGCTTTGAGTACCAACAGGATGCCTACTCTCTGACCGACGAATACTTCCGGAAAATGGGCATGACCGTGCGTTACTTCATGCCGCCGAACAGTGCTGCGCCGTTGGCGTTTTATTTCTCGGGTGACCTGCTGGCGGACTATTCCAACCTTGAGTTGATTGCCACCATCAGCACCATGGACACGTTCCAGAAGATTTACCGGCCCGAGATCTACAACGCGAACTCGATAGCAGGCAAATCCTATCAACCGAGCCTGAAGCATCAGGACTACTCCTTGACCCGCATCGTGTACGACCGGGAGGAGCGCTGTCGCCTGGCGGTTGAGCAGGGCAAATTTGCCGAAGAGCAGTTCATCAAGCCCTACCAGGCCGTGCTTGAGCAGTGGTCCATTAGTTGCGCCTTTTGATCAATTAAAAAACAAGGCTGTTGTTCATGAAAAAGCTGTTGCCCACTTCCACTGCCGGTAGTTTGCCCAAGCCTTCCTGGCTCGCTCAGCCCGAGACGCTCTGGTCGCCTTGGAAACTGCAAGATGAAGCATTGATCGAAGGCAAGCAGGATGCACTGCGTCTGTCGTTGCAGGAGCAGCAACATGCCGGTATCGATATCGTCAGTGACGGCGAACAAACCCGTCAGCACTTCGTGACGACGTTCATTGAGCACCTTGAAGGTGTCGATTTCGAAAAACGCGAGACCGTTCGAATTCGCGACCGCTATGACGCCAGCGTGCCTACAGTGGTCGGCGCTGTAGCGCGTAAAAAACCGGTGTTTGTCGAAGACGCCAAGTTCCTGCGTTCGCAAACCCAGCAGCCGATTAAATGGGCTCTGCCTGGTCCGATGACAATGATCGACACCCTTTACGACGCTCACTACAAGAGCCGTGAAAAACTGGCGTGGGAATTTGCCAAGATCCTCAACCAGGAGGCTAAGGAGCTGGAGGCTGCCGGGGTCGACATCATCCAATTCGACGAACCGGCCTTCAACGTGTTCTTCAATGAGGTGAACGAATGGGGCGTTGCCACGCTGGAGCGCGCCATCGAAGGCCTGAAGTGCGAAACCGCTGTGCACATTTGCTACGGCTATGGCATCAAGGCCAATACCGATTGGAAAAAGACACTGGGTTCAGAATGGCGCCAGTACGAAGAGGTCTTCCCTAAACTGCAAAAATCCAGCATCGATATCGTCTCGCTGGAATGTCACAACTCCCACGTGCCGATGGACCTGATCGAACTGATTCGCGGCAAGAAGGTGATGGTTGGGGCAATTGACGTGGCAAACCATGCTATCGAAACGCCGGAGGAAGTCGCCAACACACTGCGCAAATCGCTTCAGTTCGTCGATGCTGACAAGCTCTACCCATGCACGAACTGCGGTATGGCACCTTTGCCCCGCCATGTCGCCCGAGGCAAGCTGAACGCATTGAGTGATGGCGCAGAAATCGTTCGCAAAGAACTCCTGAACGCGCGTTAAGCCAGGCTGGAAATTGGCGCGCAGATTAAGGGGCGAACAGATCGCTTTGAGTCGAAGCACTTTGCCCAGCAAAGGAAAGGATTGGAGTTAGCCAACTGATCGGGCTCCTCCATTTCTGCTTAACAGTGTCAGCCGCATTTTCTATATAGGACCCGCTATGCCACTCCCTGAAATTGCCATCGAGCCACTGAGCTTTCGCGAAGCGCTCGGGCACTACGCATCGGGCATCACGGTGATCACTTCACAGGTGGACGGCGAGCCGGTTGGCTTCACCTGCCAGTCGTTCTACAGCGTGTCGATGAGCCCGCCATTGGTGTCATTCAGCGTCATGTGCAGCTCTGCCAGTTACCCAAAGATTCGCCAGGCTGGCCGCTTCGCGGTCAATATCTTGTCGGGTGAGCAAATTCATATTTCCAACCAGTTTGCTCGCCGAGGCACGGACAAGTGGCAAGGAGTCGAGTGGCATGCGTCGCCGCTGGGCAATCCGGTCATTGCCGGAAGCCTGCACTGGCTCGATTGTGAGATTCACGCCGAACACGCCGCTGGTGATCACCTGATTGTGATTGGTGAAGTGAAAGCGTTGAACCTGCAAGAGGTTGCTGCAACTCAGCCATTGCTGTACTTCAAAGGGCAGTACCGCAACTTCGCGGCGCATGCTCCGGCTTGAGCTTATGGAAGCCGTGGAGTTGAGACAGCATGGCTAATGGAGTGGCCTCAGTTCACTCCATTAGCCAGTTGATAGCTCCGCTTAAATGCCGGAAGCCTTGCGTGACGGGAACTGCGCCTGTTCGGCCACCTTGCCAAAGATCAGGTCCAGGCTGGGCTGGCCTAGGTGCCTTACCGCAGGATCTTTGTTAACTCGTAACTTCTGGCTCGCCACCGGCTGAGTACGTGGTGGTGCAATTTGCACCGCTGATTGCGGTTTACTTCAGCTTGGCAGCTACCGCGTTGCTGCATTTCACATGGCGCACGCCAGTAGATGACTGAGCGCGAGTGTCCGCTTCTGGCCGAAAGCGGTCAGGCGCGACCGGCAGCTGTGGTCCAGCACGCACACCGTAGCGGTTGCGTAAGCTAAAGTTGCGTGCTGATAGCCCGGTTGCTCAGGCAGCGTTAGCCCACGTGGTCAATGTCAATAGTGGTGTGGCCAATGAGGACCACCTCTGCCTTATCGGCAACCACCAAATCGGAATTGGTGATCAACTGCGTGTAGTCGAATCCGGCTAGCGTGACCTGGAAAGTGTGCTCATCGGCCCCCGCTTCGCTGCTGCGCAGGTAGGTACGATCAGTGTTTTCATCGTAGGTCATGCGCAAGGTACCGTCACGGCCGTCTCCCAAACCGGTCACGCCGAGCGCAGCGACGTCGAGCTTGTCCTGGCCCCAGATGAAGTCAGTGATCAGGTCGCTGCTGCCGGCATAGCTGTCGGCGCTGCTCGTGAACACGAACCGGTCGTTGCCTGTACCGCCAGTGAGCTTGTCCGCGCCTAACCCACCGGTCAGGACATCGTCGCCGGCGTTACCCTCCAGCGTGTCGTTTCCGGCGCCGCCGGCCAGCGTGTCGTTGCCCCAGTAGCCATACAGGATGTTCGCCTTGTCGTCGCCGGCCAGATTCACTGGTGTAATCGGCTGCGGGGTGGTCACGGCGGTCGCGTCACTGGGCGGGGCGAACAGCACGGTGCTGGCATTGAGCTCACTGACGTGGTTCCCGCTGAGCAGAATTTCGAAGCGGTTGCCGTTGGCATCGGGCTCCAGCGATTTAAGCGCGGTGGTATCGCCGGCCAAGTTGAGGACCACCTTCAGCGTACCATTGTAGCCGTTGCCCAGCCCGGTGAAGCTCAATGCGGACACGTCGATCATGTCATGGCCGCTGCCACTGAAGTCGGTGATTAGGTCGCGGCTGCTGTAGCTGCCACTGGCATCATTACGGTAGCTGTCGCTGAGCCGGGTATACACGAAATTGTCGGCACCTGCTCCGCCGCTCAGGGTATCGCCGCCGGCGCCGCCGAATAGCCGGTCATTGCCCGCACCTGCTTCGACGGTATCGCGGCCAGTGCCGGCCTTCAGGGATCCGCTGGCGTGTGTGCCTTCGAGCAGATCGTTGTGCGAAGTGCCGTTGATCAGCGGCTGGAAGTTGGCATCGGTAATAAGGCCGCTATTGGCCAGAAACTGCACGGCAAAATGTTTGCCATTACCGTC
>NZ_JBDFPL010000020.1:0-13919 GCF_039672565.1 Pseudomonas sp. Ps21-P2 | reverse complement strand
TATAGCTGTCGCCGAGGCGGTCGAAGCGGAATACATCATTACCGGCGCCGCCGTCCATACCGTCGTATCCGGCACTGGAGACCATCACATCGTTGCCCCCCCCGCTGACTAGCTGGTCGTTGCCGCCCCCACCCATTAGCAGTTCATTGGCCAGCCCACCACGTATGTAGTCATTGCCAGGAGTACCCTGCACGATGAGTTCGATCGCGTTCTTGCTGACCTGGCTACTGGCACTTGTGACCTGTAAATCCGTATAGCTGGTGACTTCCTTGATGCCGGAAATTTGGGTCATACCTGTTCCTTATCTGCGGTTGGTCCACAGCACGTGTGGTGTAACGCTATTAACGCCGTTTCGTTGCGGGCAATGGGCCGGTATCGACGAAGCGGCGATAAGAAGCGGGTCAATACACATCGTTACGCGGTAGCCTTTAGGTGTTTGACATTCGATGCCAATGGCCGCTTTGGGTCGATAGCGGCCCCCCAAAGACCTTGGGTTTTGTCAGATTTCGGTACTAGATGCCGTCAACGTAACGCCTCTTAATTCGTATCGGGAAGGCTTGCCAGCTGATCGAGCAGTTGGGCACCTACAGCGTCGAATCGCAGACGCGCTTTATCCCAGAAGCCGCATGACAGCTCGTACTCGTACAGTGGCACGATCGGCAGTCGATGGATCTGCCAAAGGTGCCAGAGCAATCCCTGGCCCACCCCCTGACGCTGATGCACAACCTTGATCTTGTTGATGTACATTCGGATACAACGATGACGGTTCGACGATATTGCTTGCTACCTGGCCGCACTGATACCGCTGTAATTGACCCTTGTTCTAAATTTATGTTTTTCATTGCCGATGGCTTCCGTACAGAACGCAGAAAGTTTCTGCGTTTGCCCTTCGGAGTTGCACCGTGAACCTACGTTCTTTAAATATTGCGCCCCGTGCCGCCTTGTGTTTCGGTTTAATCACGCTGCTGGTCATTGCCCTCGGCGGCTTCGCATACGTGCAGCTAGGGAAGCTGCGTGGCACCGAGCAGGACATCGAAAAGAACTGGCTGATCAGCGTGCAGACCGCCGACGACATCCAGATCGCCCTGCTCGGCGCGCGCCTAGAGAGCATCCGTCTTCTGGCGACTTCGAATCCCCAAGAGCAAGCGACCGCCGTGCAGCACCTGGAAGACGCTAAGCGCATGCTCAACGAGCGCACCGACTTCTACCGCAATAACCTCATTTCCGACCCAGAAGAAGGGGCCAAATTCGAGGCCGCAGCGGCGCTGATGAAGACCTATCTTGATGGACTGCAACGCGTCGTCGATCTTGACGCTACCCAGCATGAGCAGGCCGTGACATTCGCCAACACTGAACAACGCGACCGTGCCGCAGCGTACCAGGTCAAACTCAATGAGTTGCGCCAGCACAATACCGACGGCGCTGCAGCAGCAGGCGTGACCGCCACTGAGGTGTATGCCCACAGCATCACCATCGTCGATAGTGTGGTACTCGCCGCGCTGGTGCTGACGCTGGTGCTCGCCACCCTGCTGACTCGCAGCATTGTCCAGCCTATGAGCGCCTCGCTGAAAATGGCCGAGGAAATCGCCGACGGCGACCTGCGTCTTATCCTGGAGGTTAAGGGTAATGACGAATCTGCGCGGTTGATGCGCGCGCTAAACACCATGCAAGGCAACCTGCGAAGCACCATAGAGCAGATCTCCGATGCTTCCGCACAGCTCAGTTCCGCCGCAGTAGAGATGACTTCCATCACCGAGAGCGCCAGCCTCACCCTGCAGCAGCAGAACAGTGAGATCGAGCAGGCCGCCACGGCGGTAAACCAGATGAGCGCCGCCGTCGATGAGGTCGCGCTTAACGCTAACTCCACCTCCGAAGCGGCCAAGGACTCCACACGCGCTGCCGCCACCGGTAACCAGAAAGTCGGCGAAACCCTACATGCCATGCGCAGCCTAACGGACCGCGTGGAAATGACCTCTGAACAGGTGCAGGGCCTCGCTGGTCAGGCGCAGGACATCAGCAAGGTGCTGAGCGTGATCCGTGCCATTGCAGAACAGACCAACCTGCTGGCCTTGAACGCCGCGATCGAAGCGGCCCGCGCTGGTGAGCAAGGCCGAGGCTTCGCCGTGGTGGCTGATGAGGTTCGGGCACTGGCTCATCGCACACAAACCTCAACTCTGGAAATCGAACAGATGATTTCAAGTATCCAAGCAGGCACGTCACTGGTTGTGGATTCGATGAGCAGCAGCACCATCGAGGCACACAACACGCAGCGCACTGCCGACGAAGCCGGGATGTCACTGAAAGTCATCGCCGACTCGGTGCAACTGATCAATGACCGCAATCAGCAGATCGCCACTGCCGCGGAAGAGCAGGCTCATGTAGCTCGCGAAGTAGACCGCGCGCTCGTGAGCATTCGCAACTTGGCGCTGCAGAGCAGCGAAGGCACGCAGCAAACCCTGGCCGCCAGCAATGAGCTTTCGCAGTTAGCGGTGAACTTGAATCAGATGGTAGCGCGCTTCAAGACCTGAAATTAGCGTTTAATCTACTATGGAAAATTGACCGATCAACGATCGGAACTTCATTCCTAGAGGCGCTGACAATGTGGTCGCTTTTCGAGTTAGCTCCGATCTTTCGCCAAGGCCAGAGGCTCCAAAGAAACCCAAGTTGACGATCGTCCGGCAGTCGCCGAGCATGAAAGAATGTGCGTGCTGGGCTTATAGACAGGGAAGTATCGAATCGCGAAATGCCACGCCTCAATCGGCCTCAAGCATCGTCACAGACGGCTGCGGGTCGAAAGCAGTGATCCACGGCCGACCGCTATCGATCCAAAGCGTCGCTCAGCCCTTCGGCATCTTGCTGCGTCTTGACTGCGTGTAACGGATGAAAAGTTAAATAGGCCCCCGGACTTTCCCACCGTCCGGGGGCCTTTTTCATGCCTTTCGGACACCGATTTACGGTAAACGGGAAACCGATTTAGGCTAAGTCGGTTTCGGGTGCAAGCCTGCCCCCCATCAGCAAAGGACAAAGGATGAACACAGATCTGTATGAAGTCAGTCTCTCTGGTGACCACCCTGGTTATCAGAGCGTGAGTCTGCGGTGCCGCCCAGGCTACGATAACCATGTGGTTGTCATGGTTGATGTACAAAAGTTGATTCACTATTCGGATCAGCACGAACACCAAAGCTTTGTCGTCTCACCTGTAGAGGAATGGGACCAAGATAAACGCCAAGGCATCTTTGAATTTCTGGCACCACCTAGTCCGAAGGAGCGGCACGTCGAAATGCCGATCGTTTCTTTCAACGAGGTTAAAGAAGAGTCCGAACAGCCTATCTTGAAAATATTGGGTCGTAGGTCTGAGCGCGTGTCGCGCTGGGTCGGCTACACCAATGGTCGTCATCGCACGCGCTATCTTCACTTCGCGGGTGCGCAAGAAATGCCGGTCATGTGTCACAAGGACCAGGTGGCACTTCTTGAGCAATATTGCGGCGTTTAGCTGCTGCTTAGCGCATACGTAATCATTTTCCGTGAACACCGCGCCGGGCCTGCCTGTAAGCTATTCAGGAGGCCTGCTGGCTACTCTCTCCAGATTCATCGCGATTCCCGCGGCATCCTGACAGAGAGCCCGTATGACTCCCCGCCATGCCACTTCGCTACGCCCTGGGCAATTCAAACACCTTATTCGCGTTGCATCCGTCACTGGCGGTCTGGCGACGACTATAACGGGGCGAAAGCGTGGGTCGCTGTTGACCCCGATCAGGACTAGGAAAAGCCATGGGCATTATCAAGATCGAGCAGGACAACCCCAAAACCGTGATGCGCATTCGTGACAGGATTTCCGCCGTCAGCGATGCGCCCAGCGATCTTTTGGTGAGTTACTACCATGCTTTGGCCCTAGGCTGGATTATGGCCTTGGGCCTAGAAAACGTGATCAGCCCAAGCATGAGAAACACCTTGGAGACCGAGCTGAAACAGACACATCAGGCTAGGCAGACTCAGGTCCAGCCGATCAGGCCGAGTATCTAGGAAAAGGGTGGCGGCGCAGTAACAGTAGCCTCCCTGTTTTTCTGAATGAATACCTTACGTGGCATGTCTCATGCGCTGACGGCTCCATTCCGGCGCCGGCATTGCCAGGACTCCCCACATGACTTCACCTCTTAACGTCGTCGCGATCATGAAAGCCAAGCCAGGCAAGGAAGCGCAACTGAAAAACCTACTGCAATCCGCCCTGCCGCAATTCCAGCACGAGCCTGGGTGCCAGGCCTATGCGCTGTTGACGGATCTCGAAGACCCCACCCGCTTTGTTTCCTACGAAAGCTGGGACGATGAAGCGGCATTGCAAGCGCACATGAAGGCCCCGACCCTGACAAACGCTATGCCGGTTCTGGAAAATATCCTAGCCGAGCCCATGCAGCAGATTCGCCTTAATCAATTGCCGGGCAGCACCGTCTAGGCCGTGGTATGCCATGTACGCGGGATTGACATCCGATCAAAGGGACTGAGTCATGAAACATATTTTCTTCACTTCGTTGTTTGCTTTTAGCCTGACCGCTACAGCTGCACAGCAAAGCCTCAATCTTCCAAGCTGCGACATCCAAAACCAACAAGAAATAGCCGGCGAGACCGGCGGGCAGATCAGCGATCCAGGACAAGCACATATCTCAGTAAGAGCGAATGTTCTAAATGCCGATATCAGTACCTCAAGAAAAGGCCGTCGTATTACCGAGGTTGAAGCACAGCGCATGGTGAAACGTGTAGAGAACGTCCGGAATGAAACTAATCGGTTCGTCGAGCAGCAGGGTTTCTTGAGCGCGGCAGAGAAAGCTAGCTTTGACCGTGAGTTCGATGCCATTGCGATGCAGCTGTGTAAGTAAGAAAAATGAGCAACGCCCAATTCCCGGCACGAGTGGGGCTGTGGCCGTAGAGGAATACGGCGACGCCGCGGCCAAGATTGACGCTGCATTGGCGACCCTGCGCGCAAAACGCACCTGACACAGGAAAGCACCAGGTTCACCCCAATCCCAGCCATCGAGCTGGGCCGAGGCAGTAGGATAGGGAGCACTCGCTTCCAAAGATCGAGAAGGGAATTCGAATGCAGATCGTGAAAACCAAAGGGCACCTAATCTATAGCGCTAATCATGGAGCACCCAGCCACGCATGCCTCGGGAGTTGTCGGAAGGTTTGGTGGCCGGACGACGTCCCATCGAACTTGGCAGTTCTGGCGAATCCAGCCTGTCCGCAGTGTGGCGGGCCGCTCACGATGGATATCCCATCAGGGCATTACAGTGTGATTTCTGGTAATGCAGGGGTGCTGAAAAAAAAAGGCACAACGATCACAAATGCTGGCCTCAACCTCGGCAATTGATCAGTAAGGAAAATTAGTTTGGCAAAGAAAGTCATCGTGAAAAGCGGCACGGTTTATAACACCCTCGGCGTTGCTAAAGCTTACTTCGATGCTTTACGGGAGAGGACGGCCATCGAGGGCAAGCTCTCAGATCCTGATCGATCTGACGTGCTCGACATCTACCACCGTTATTGCCAACTCGACAGCTGGGGTGGAGAGGTGAAAGACACAGTTGATGTGGTTGCTGTCTGGGACAATAGGGCACGTGGGCCAGGTCAATACGCTCAAACGAAGGCCTTCGCAGTGGTTTCCGAGTCTGGCGAATGCTCCATTTTTAGCATCGGTCAAGCGTTGGCCAAAATAGCGGTCTGATCATCAGACCGAGAATCACGGAAAAATCCGCTGTGCACCACAGGCCTTTGGCAGTACCGGGGCGCGTCTTTCGCGTCCGAGAGTTCAAGGGGAAGATCGCTTCCAGAATGTTGCCGATGTGCAAAAAGAGATCACAGGTAGGTCATGGATGAAAGCAGAACTCAGTGATGCCCCGGAACGAATTACCCGAAGAGGCCACAGGCGTGGCGTGCAAAGTCTTGTCGCGTGCCTAGCAATAGGCAGTGTTATTGGAGTAAGCGCTTTGCTGTGGTCAACCCGATCGGAGCCCCACCGAGGAGTCGCGTCGATGGAATCCAAAGCTCAGGAGTTGAACGCAGAAGTGGACAGGGGCTCTGTCATACGCTCGAGTCCAACATCGTTGGACACGGGTCCTAACCCCGGGCCTCGGCAAACCAGCTTCAATAATCAGAACTTTGTTCCCACGGGCGCTCACAACATTGTCACCTTTCATCACAGCCCCTCTATCCCTCCTCGGGCTGAGTCTCCGCAGAAGGTCAAGCTGACGATCGTCCGGCAAACTCCCAGCATGAAGGATCGGGCGTGCTGGCCTTTCAGGCAGGGGAGTATTGAGTCCCGCAACTGTCGGCTTTCAGTGGGCCTCAAGCATCGCGACTAAAGAAAAATCGTCCGGAGGACTCAACCAATGAGTGATATTGAAAACCGACCTGTTCCATCACCTGGAGCAAGCTGTTCAGGACTTGGACGCTGACTCAATTAGCCTGGCTCACAACATGTTCGACGCCTTGCTGGAGCAGCTTTACGAAATCGGGGCCTTCACCGAGCGCTTTGAAAGAGGGGGCTTTGGTCGTGATGAATCTGCGGGAGCGCAAGGCTCATGGCGTCGACGATCGGCATCTGATTTTCCCCCAAAAGGGCTGTACCGGCTACAACCCGGAAAGTTGAGGTAAAAGCAAAAATGCGGATTTTCTACTACTTTAAAAAACGTGCACTTCTAGCACGGGTTGCTGCCGAGCTAAAAGCCCAGTGCGATGACCAGGGCCTAGTCAACAAGGTGTGCTACAGCCTACCCGGTGTTCACATTACTGCCGAATTGGCGGAAGGCCGATTTCGGGTGAAGAACCGCCTGCGTGAATGCATGATCGTCACTTTTCTTCTTGCCGAAACCATGTGTGTGGTCGGTGTCCCGATCACTATCAAGGCAGCCTGTTTTGAGCTGCTCAATCAGCGCCGCGCAAGGATTCAGTCGCTGATTGACACCGGTGCTGGTAATGGTGAGCTCAATGAAACTGACATTGTTGACCTGGACCAGATCAGCGATGTTGGTATGCAACTTTTTTGGTCTGAACGCAGGGAGCATTTAGCGAGTTCGCTCATACAACTGTAGATAGGCCCGGGTAGAATTCGAGCTTGGCGAAAAAGATCGAGCACGTGTCCGTGAGCTTGAACGGTTTTTAGCCGCTGCTCAGCCGTCTGGCTCTAAAAAAGCTGCAGCGCAGGCGCGCTATGAACTTCAGGATCGAAGTGGCTTTGACGGCGAATGGTTTCGAATGGGATCAGAGTGGACTTACAAGACGAAGTCCGCCGCTCTGGCAGATCTCACGCGGACTACAGAGGGGAAGGACGATTCGCCATATCGAATACTGGACCGCAAAACCGGCAAGATCCTGACGGCGTGGGCGGAGCCCCGGGTTGATTTCACCCGCACCCCGCTTTGCCTTGCTGCCCGCCTATTAATGGTAACGTTACCTAAAACCTTAACTTTTCCGCGCTGCACACACAACTCAATACTTCACCCTGAACGTGGGTGAGTCCTCTGGCCGGTTCTGCCGGCGATCGTAGATCCGCGTCGTGCTGATATTGGCGTGGCCCAGCCAAGCCTGGACCTTGGCGATATCCGCCTCGTGCTCCAGGGCATATGCGAGCAGGCTGCGCTCGATAATTACATGATTTCTTTGCTGAAGAATTACTGCTAACACCATCGCGCGATTTTTTGAAAATCGTGAACCATTGTTTGATGGTTCGGCATAGAAAGTCTGAGGCAATCCGGCAGAACCTCGGAATAATCAAGCAGAGAATTCCAGAGTAAAGCGTGAGCCAGGAAGAGCATTTTCCCACTGAGGTTCACCTCCCAGCTGCCTGCTCAAGCGAGAGATGAGTTTCATGCCTAAGCTAGCGGGGTTCCTCTGCTGCCAATCCTCAGGTAACCCCGGGCCACGATCACGAACTTCCAATCGTAGACGATCGCCGTTGGACTTTATGCTGATGCTTACATCGCCTGGTTTCTGTGGAGAGGCGTATTTCACTGCATTGGTGACCAGCTCGTTCACCAGCAGGCCTAGAGGAATTGCGTCATCTGTGGGAATCATTACAGGAGGAGCTTCGTACGTCAGGATTTTGGTCGACGCAGAGCTGCTGAATTTCTCGCAAAGTTCCCTCAGGAAATCCTCCAGGTTCAGGCTTCGCACTTCGCCCGTTTGCCATAAACGGTCATGCAGTTGCGCAATGGTCAATACGCGTGTTTCTGCATCGCCGAGTGCTTGGCGAAGTTCTTCGGACGGTGAGCTGTTGCTCTGCACGCGCAGCAACCCCGCCACAATCGCCAAGCTGTTCTTGACCCTATGGCTGACCTCCTGCGTCTACACATGCTGGTATTCAAGGGCTTGCCGTAATTGCTCTTCGTTAGCCCGCATTGCGTCTTCATAGCTCTGACGTTGCAACGCAACGCCCAGGAGATTGGCAAAGGCTTGCATAAATGCCAGATCAGCGTCGGTGAATCGGCCATCGAGCGGGCTGTCCACTTCGAGTACGCCATAGGGCTCATCCGCGACTAGTAAAACCACGTTGATCGCTCGCTTCACGTTGTGGTCAGCTAGGATTCGTGGTGTGCGGAAACGCGCTTCTGCCTGCAGGTGGTTTGAAATGACCGCTCGTCTTGTCTGAAAAGCGAAACCCGCCGGGCTTTCCAGATCGGCTCCTGCGCGTGCATGACCTACGTATCCAGGTTTCCAGCCCACACCGGCGATCATTAGAAAGTCGCCCTCTTGCGGCTGAAACGCCATGACCTTGCAGAGCAGGGTGGACATGCCCTCTGCACACAGACGGGTAGCCTCCTGAAGCAACAGCCCTGCATCGTGGGTTTTCAAGGCGAGCAGTCCAAAATCTGCCGTCAGCTGCTGCTGACGGAGTCGGTAAGCCAACTCTTCGGCGTTGGCCGCTCCTTGCTCTGGGGGAGGGGCACAGCATTGTAATGATCAGCGGACATCAATGACCTCTATGACGGGGGTTCCCTTCGTTTCGACTGAGAGCCTTTGTCATGGCCGTCCAGATCCGTCCTGGGAGTTAGCAGTGAAGCCTTACGAATACGAGGGATTTTAAAGGGATGCGCTTGGGCCGTAAATCCAGGCAAATAGGTTTTACCCGAACCTTGGCGTCTAGAATGGGTCTGCTAGCAGATATTCGTTTACCCTATACGTTCTCGGCGCCTGTACTACACGGACGCACCGCTGCGCAGCCTTTGCTCGTAATGTCACCCTACCTCTTTGGATTGAGCCGGCATGCCCATACCCCCTGCTGATGAATTTGTTTCTTCCTCAAGGGGGAAGCTGACTTCTGACGTTCCACCCATGATCGGTGGGGGCCAAATGGGTGACCTGGTTCGAGGGACTGATTGGTCTCTAACCCCTTTGGGTGATTACAACCGCTGGCCAGCCTCTATGCGCACGGCACTGTCGCTGGTGTTGAACGCCAAAGGCATAGCTGCTTTATATTGGGGAGAACGGCAGTGGCTTCTGTACAACGATGCCTATGGTCTCGCGTTAGGGGATCGGCATCCTTCGGCTTTCGGACAGCCTATGCCTGACGTCCTAACGGACATTGGCCCCGTCCTTGGTCCTCAAGTTGCCCAAGTGCTGAGGACTGGTAAAGGGTTTGCCATCGAGAAGTTGTCCATGACCATGAACCGGCATGGCCATGATGAGGAGACCGTCTGGACCTACAGCTTTTCCCCCATACAGGGCGAGAGCGGTGGGTTTGCCGGCGTCCTGCTTCTTGCTACTGAAATGACTCAGCAGATCCTGGCCGATCGTGAGAGGGATAAAGCCGAAGGGGCTCGCGCGCAGGCAGTTGTCCAGCTGAAGGAGCTGAATGCTCGGCTCGAAGCAGAAGTTAATCGGCGCACCGAGGATCGAAACAGGCTGTGGTTACTGTCTTCCGATATCATGATTCGGTGCACATTTGAAGGGTTGATCACCGCTGTCAACCCCGCTTGGACTGGTTTGTTAGGTTGGCAGACGGATGAGTTGATTGGTCGGACCATTTTCGAGCTGATTCACCCCGAGGACCTGGACCATACAATCAAAGCAGTAAACATGTCGGCTAGTGGACATGCTTACAGTCGGTTCGACAATCGCTTCCGTCACAGGGACGGCAGTTACCGAAGGATTTCATGGTCAACCCAGCCGGATGACCAGCAAATTAACGCGGTAGGACGTGATTTCACGGCTGAATATGACGCCGCGCAGGCTCTGGCTAAAGCAGAAGAAGCATTGCGCCAATCTCAGAAAATCGAGGCCATTGGTCAGCTCACTGGCGGTGTAGCCCACGACTTTAACAACCTGTTAACAGTGATCAAATCCTCTACGGATATGCTCAAACGGCCGGACATTGCCGATGAGCGTCGGGCTCGGTATGTGTCCGTTATCTCGGACACCGTTGAGCGGGCGGCGAAAGTAACTTCACAGCTTTTGGCTTTTGCCAGGCGTCAAGCATTGAAGCCATCAGTGTTTGTCGCCTGCGACAGCGTAAAAGCCTTGGCTGGGATGATAAGTACCATGGTGGGGTCTCAAGTAGAGATCAGCCTTGCTCTGCCCGAGCAAAATCATTTTATCCGTGCCGACCCCAATCAGTTTGATACCGCATTGGTAAACATGGCTCTCAATGCTCGGGATGCCATGCAAGGCCAAGGGCGTCTCACGTTGCGAGTCCACGCTGCAAAGCAATTGCCTGCTGTGCGATCGCATCCTGCCATTGCTGGCGACTACGTTGCTGTTTCGCTTAGTGACACCGGCTCCGGTATCCCCCCAGAAAATCTGGAACAAATTTTTGAGCCCTTCTACACCACCAAGAGCGTAGGCAAAGGGACCGGGCTTGGACTGTCCCAGGTTTTTGGTTTCGCGAAACAATCGGGCGGCGAAATCGTAGTGACAAGTACGGTCGGCCAAGGCAGCACATTCACTCTTTATTTGCCTCGCGTAGTCCAGTCAGCTGAAAGCTCTAACGCTCCTGCTTCTGTTGCGCTCATTAACGGACATGGGACACGCGTATTGGTGGTTGAAGACAATGTTGATGTGGGCACCTTTACGGTCCAATCGCTCACGGACCTCGGTTATGCTCCCTTCCTGGCTCACGACGCCCAGGAGGCACTTGCCGAATTGGCAAAGGATGCCTACCAATTTGATATCGTGTTTTCTGACGTGGTCATGCCAGGCATGAGCGGTATCGAATTAAGGCAGGAAATTGAGCGCTTGTACTCAGACTTGCCGGTTGTGCTGGCTACCGGATACAGCCATGTACTTGCGCAGAATGGCGCCACAGGTTTTGAGCTTGTGCATAAGCCTTACTCGGTAGAGCAGCTATCGAGCGTACTTCAACAGGTGCTCAGCGCGACAAGGCAAGAAACGCAATGCCCATAATTTCGTTTTCATCGAAGGAAGAGCCCGTCAGTGGTAGCGTGGTGATTGTCGAAGACGATCCCTTGATGCATCGGTTGATCGTTGAAATCTTTACTGACCATGGTGCTGACTCCATTGGATTTTTCAGCGCTGACGAAGCCTTGATGCGCCTCCTGCAGTCCAAAATTCCCTGTGCATTGCTGATCACCGATTTTACTCTGCCAGGTCAGCTTGATGGCAAGGAACTCGCGATGATGGTGCATAAGCGCTGGCCAAGTACCGCGATTATAGTGACCACCGGCTACGGAACTGAGGTGAGCCGTGACCTGCCTGCCGGAGTCGCATTCCTGCAAAAGCCTTGGAGTTTGGATCAGCTGGTTCAAACAGCCAGGCATATGCTCAAAACGGCCACTAATCGCAGCTAGACATTTAGGGACTTACGTTAAATCCCGCTATGGATATTTAAGCACGGCAATGCGCAAGGTAATTTACTGCGCAGAACCGTTGAAGATTTAAGCGGTGTGGTGTTTTACCTCAAAGGTCTAGCGAGTGCAGAGCATGTGCTGCGGTGGTGTAACCGTCCACCTGTGAGCCTAAATGAATAGGAGAAGCCCGTGGTCTGCCGCCTGCTCAATTCCAGATATGATCCCCGACGTATGATTCGAGCGATAGGGCTGCCCCTGGAGTTGCAGGAGGGTCTACAGACATGTGTTGAACAGATCATGAGTGCGCAGAACATCATAGATCTGAGTCACGCTCATGGCCGTGCCCTAGGTCTGAGCACCGGCTTCGGGATGGTGAACGCTATTACCCGTACGCATTTCAACCTATTGGGTGAGATCTATCAGCGGGCCTTCGACGATCGCCTTGTAATGCTGAGCAACCGGCGCATTCCTTGACCATAGCCTGGTACCGGCCGGGAGATGCTCATTTGATGATGGCCTTTTCCCGCCCGTAACGAAGCAGCGTTCCGATGGGTTTGACATCATCTCGCGAAAGCCAACAGGCCAGTCAGCCCGACCCTCCAGCTTTCGCAGCTGACGATGTCAATTCAAGGTATGGTCACTGTGACCGTATGAGCAGTTTGAGCGGTGCCCGACGGCGCAAACTCCATTCATGGGCGTCTCAAGCTATTAGGCCTGAGACCATTGTACTTCGGCAATTCCATGCCGTTCAGCGAGGGATTTGCTGACAACCTGGACCTTGTCGCGACGGTATTTTGGGATCTGTGCAACCCCTGAGTCTACAGCAGCCCAGTGCCACGCCTCGGCATTGGTCATCGTCTCCGTGTTGACGTAAAAGCTCTTGTACGCGCCGTTATAGATGTAGTCGATTCGATAATGGGCAGATTGTGCCATGGGTTGTTCCTTATCCCGAAAGCTGCGGATTGCGCCTATTCCGAAAGTCGCACGCCACCGTAGTTCCAGCAGCCTGTTTCGGTGGAACAATGTCATCAAGCGCAGCTCGTCTCGACTCATACTCAGGAGCGTCCACCAGTCTCTTGAGATTGCCGCTCAGAGTGTGCCGCCTAGCGCCATGCCAAAGCCGGCACACTGCAATAGACGGAGTCCACACAAGCTTTGCGCATTACACATGGCGGGCAGTAGCCGGACGGTGAGTAATGGCAAATTATCAGATAAGCTTCCCGCCTTCCCCCTGAAGGATTTTCGACATGCCGACTGGAGCTGTTGACGAGCGTAATTTCCGTAAAATTTTGCGACGCAATGTCGCAGCGCCAGTGATGCTTGGCCTTTTTAGTATCTTGCTGTTCGTTTCCTTGATTGCCTATCTTCTCGATCAAATTGACTGGGTCGAGCACACGGATCGTGTGATCAACAATGCCCATGAAACGCAGAAACTCGCCGTGGACATGGAAAGTGGTGTTCGAGGGTATCTTCTTAGCGGTGATGAGCGTTACCTCGATACTTATGAGCTTGCCCGAGTCCGTGTTCCCGGGAATATTAAGGCGCTTCAGGCCTTGGTGTCGGACAATATTTCTCAAGTGGATCGCTTGCAGCGCATCGGAGCGCTGCAAGCGGCCTGGGCAGATCGGGCGCAGCGGATCATTGAAATACGGCGTAGCAACGGCGATGTCGAAAGTATTTTGCGAATGGGTAAAGGCAAGCAGCTCGGTGATGAGATGCGTTCGGAGTTCAGTGACCTGATCGCGATGGAGCAGGGGCTGAGAATATTGCGAACTGAATCGGTACATCGCACGACGTTCATTACGATCAGCACGTTCGTTTTATTCACCTTGGCCGCAAACCTTATTCTTGCCTATTTCGGTCGTAGAGAGCTCATACGGCTTTCCAATTCGTATACCACTATCGTGGACGCCCAAAATCAAAGCAAAACCAGATTGGAGCACGACGCTTGGCTCAAAGACGGACAGAGCCAGCTCGCCCAGCGTGTGCTAGGCGAGCTATCTGCGGATTCGGTTGGAAAAAATGTCCTGGAGTTTTTCGCCGAATACTTGGGCGCTGTGGTCGCTGCCGTTTATGTCCGGCAGCCGTTCGGCGATTTTGTACGCGTGGCGAACTTTGGGTTTTCACGCG